>CAIWVT010000073.1 GCA_903916135.1 uncultured bacterium | reverse complement strand
GTTTTCAATCTTTGCCTTGTGCCATTTGCCTCTATCGCTTATTTCTTTAGTTTGACGGTGAAAGCGCCTGCGGTGTCAGCACTCAAATTTGTTACTACGATAGCAGTATATCCCACGGGTAGTGGAGTAGAATTACCCGGATTGACCGTTATGGCATTGTTTTGTTTGAATTGACTTAAAACCTCATCTGCGGCGTTGACCGTCAAAACTGTAGAGGCACTGTTGATGAAAAGACTTTTAGAAACAATTTTACTAATCGTCATCTGACCTGCCTTAGCAATTGAAAACAAAGTACCGCTACTTTGCGAATCTCTTGCATAAGCTTGACCTGCATCTGCGACCATTTCGCTGAAAGGATAATTGCCTTTTTTGGACAGTTCCTTAGCGTTGTTGTAAATCCTGTTAAATGAACCAAGCAGAATTATACCCAAATTCATTATCAAACAATCTATCAGTTCATCATTATCCGCTTTGTTATTTTTGATGAGCTGAAGATCTTGCCAAAATTTATATTGCATTTTAACGATATCAATATCAACATCGGGGGGAACTGTAACGGCATGTTGCTCGCCCATCACCATTACTTTGTCAGCGAATGATTCTCGGATATAACCCAATTTGAAATAATTCTTTTTCTCTTCGGGTGTGAAATTGACCATCCAGTCTGCTAATATTTGCCTTTTTATTTCTTCGGCATCTAAAAGAGCTGTAATTTGTACGGGCGTTAAGCTGTGATTAATTGGTATTACTGTCATTTTTTTCTCCTTTCTTTTTTTAAGGTTATTGAAATATGATTTTTAATTTTGATTATACGTATTATTAGTTGAGCGTGCAAATTTAAACATTATAACGGAATAAAAAAGAAAAAGTTTCATAATCTGCAAAAAAATAAAAAAAATCTTTTGTACTATTATAATTCTCGTAAGTATAGAGGTTACAGGAAGGCTATAGATGAGGTTTTTATGATATAATAAAAGTAATAATTTTTTTTTTAATATCTTTTTCACCAATGTGTGAATTATGTAACTTTTAAACATTATTGTGTAACACTCCCCTGTGAACAAGCATGTACTTTTGCAGTGTGAAAATTCAGTACAACCATCAGCAAAATGTTGCATAGTTTGATAACATTTCACATATAAATATATAGGTTGAATTACGCTAAGGCGAAAGCCTGAAATAAAAAGAAAGGAACATAATTATGCCGGAATTTGGAACACCCTTTTCAGGGATAGCAAACAACAGGAAACTTACAGATGCCGAACTCATCAGAGCCATTCGGTTTATGGTTGCCGCAGAGTATGAAGCAATTCAATTGTATATGCAGCTTGCCGAATCAACCGACAATCCACTCGCTATAGATGTGTTGAAGGACATTGCAGATGAGGAAAGAGTGCATGTAGGAGAGTTTTTGAGATTGCTCTACGAACTTGCGCCGGATGAAGAAAAGTTTTATGCCGAAGGAGCAAAAGAAGTTGAAACAGAAATTAAGAAGATGAC
>CAIWVT010000072.1 GCA_903916135.1 uncultured bacterium | reverse complement strand
CAGCATTATATGGAAAACGTTGGGAAAAAGAAATTAGACAAGATGCTTATAGTTTGAAAGAATGTAAAAAGAAAAAACGCCACATAACAAGCAAATAAGGCTTATGCTCAGCAGCACCGGAATCGCCGGCGCGATCCCAAAATAATCCGCACAAGCCTTATCTGCAAAGCGTTATGTGGCATTAAAAAAAAATCCTATGAAAAAGATATTCCTACTAATTGTTATTCTTGGATGCTTTTTCGATTGTGTTAATGCACAAAATATAAAAAAGAAACAGGTTAATTTAGATTGCGACACTACGGCGAATGATATATTCACAATAGTTGAAGTGATGCCCAAATACGATTCAGATAGTAAACAAATAGAGAAATTAATAACTGAATCATTGGACCCTGCTTATATTCAGAAAGTTGGAAACTCCTCATACTACATAAGTTTAGGTGTTGATTGTATGGGAAATACCTTTCGTTATACAGTTTTAAGAACTGCAGATACGTTAATAAGCAATAAAATATTATCGACACTAAAGACCAACTCAAAATGGACAAGTGGGAAACAGAGAGGAAACCCTGTTAATTGCATAATCAATTTAAAATTTGAAATTAAAAACGGAAGCCTGAAATGGGTAACACAACGAAATTAAAATGAACGCCACATAACATGCAGGCAACCAAAACAATGCTAACGTTTCGGTGCAAATCCAGATTTTTCCTTTGCTTCGGTTGCCTGCAATACGTTATATGCGATTTGAAAAAACGGTTACCAATCTGGCAACGCTTTATTAAATCATGAAATAAAATGTTTCACTTTCGGACAACATTTCGTATATTTGCATTATGGGCGAAAAGCAGAAATACAGAACAATCATATTTTATAAAGAATACTTTGAAAAATTCTTTGTAAAACAACGAGTCAAAGTGCAAGATAAGATTATCTGGACTTTTGACTTGATTGAGGAGTTACCGAGAATTCCTGAAACATATCTCAAGAATATTGAAGACACAGATGGTCTTTATGAAATCCGGGTTCAGTTAGGCAGTGATATATTTCGAATTTTCTGTTTTTTTGACCAAGGCCATTTGGTAGTCTTGGCAAATGCATATCAAAAGAAATCTCAAAAGACTCCTAAACAGGAAATAGAAAATGCACTTAAAATAAAAAAAGAATATGAAAACGAAAAAAGATAATATACAGACACTTAGCCAATTCAAGGACAAACACTATGGCAATCCTGGAACAAAGAAACGGGATGAACTTGAATCAGGTTATGAGAACTTTAAAATTGGCGCTTTGATTCTGGAAGCTAGACTTGAAAAAGGTTTGACGCAAGAAGAGCTTGCCATCAAGGTAGGAACAACGAAGTCCTACATTTCTAAAATTGAAAATAATATCAAAGAGGCACGCATTTCAACACTTCAAAAAATTGTAGAACTAGGTTTCGGGGGACAATTACACCTATCAATCAAGCTATAACCCGCTTTTATTAAAACGAAAAACCGCATATAACATAGCAACTAAGCCCCATGCTAATGACTACCGGGATCGCCAAACGATCCCGAGACCAACGCACGGGTCT
>CAIWVT010000071.1 GCA_903916135.1 uncultured bacterium | reverse complement strand
ATGCCGATAAGTTGTCCGTTGCCATTGATAACAGGGCTGCCTGAGTTGCCGCCCGTGATGTCGAGGTTGGCAGTGAAACATACGTGCATATCACCGTTCTGTCCGTAGCGTCCGTAGTCTTTTGCCTGATACAGTTGCTTGAGTTTCTTGGGGACAATAAATTCATCGTTGGTAGAATCTTCTTTCTCCATCACCCCTTTCAGCGTAGTGAAATAATTATAATGCACCGCATCCGCAGCGTCATAATCCAACACTCTGCCGTAGGTCATGCGCATGGTTGAGTTGGCGTCGGGGGCATATTTCTTGTCGGGATTCATCTCGCGCAAGCCTGCCACAAACAGCCTATTTCCTTTGTCAATCTTCGACTGCAAATCGCCCATAGATTTATACAAACCGCGGATACATGTCACCATCGAAAGCGTGATTTTAAATCCCGGGTCGTTCACAATTGCCTTATAACTTGGTTTGTCTAAGAAAGCATTCAAGCGTGCTTTATCCACAAAGATAGACTTCTCATACACATCCGCTGCCCATTTGTTGAAATCGCCATTATATTTCTTATCCACCACCGTGGTGAATATATCGGGCAACTGTTCCTTGCTCACATTATCATAATACATCTTCAGCAGGGCAACAAAAAGTTTCTTATCCGTAGGTTGATTATAATCCTTAAAGAACTTCTCCACTTCGGGTTTGAAACCATCCGCCATCGTTTTGATGTCGGGGTTCAGGATTTCTTTCGCTTTTTTGTCTTTGGTGTCGTTTTGCGTTTTCAGTTTCGTATAAAGCTGAAACGCTCCAAAGGAAAAATACATGAATTCCGGTCCTTGAAACGCAGCTTCCTCCAAATATTTCATGCTGAGGTTATATTTCTTCATATCCGCATATCCTTCGGCTATCAACTTCAGGGCTTCGCCATATTTCGCTTTGCGCGCATCGTCGGCATTCACCCATGCGGTGAATTGCGCTTCAATTTGTTTCTTTTTGTCATACACATCCAAGCGTTTCAGCCCCTTCGATTGTCCGATGAAATACTTCCAATAATTAGCCGATTGTGCATATTTCGAAGCATATTGCAATTTGATTTTCGGGTCGAGGTCCATATCTTCTTTCATCAACGCAAGCTTTTTGGTACGTATCGAAACTGTCGTAGGGTTCGATTGTTCCAACGCCAACTGCACTCCGTAGGAAGTCAGATAGCGATCCGTAGTGCCCGGATATCCCCAAATCATTGCGAAATCATCCTTCTTCGAACCTTTCAGCGAAACAGGCAAATGATATTTCGGTTTCAGCGGCACATTCTTGTCCGAATAATCCGCAGGGGCACCGTCTGCCCCTGTATAAATCCGCAACATCGAGAAATCGCCCGTATGGCGGGGCCACATCCAATTGTCCGTGTCGCCGCCAAACTTGCCTATTGCCGAGGGCGGTGCGCCACACAAACGTACATCTTTATACACCGTATAAACAAACATATAGAACTCATTGTTGTTATAAAAACTCTTCACATCCACCACATATTTGCCTTTTTCAGCAGCTTGTTTTTCCAACTTCGTCGAGATTTTTTTGATGGCGGCATCGCGTTCGTCTTCCGTCATTTTGTTGGTCAGATGGGCAATCACCGTATCGGTCACGTTTTCCATACGCACCAAAATGGCAGCCGTCACCCCCTCGCAGCGCAATTCTTCCTTTTGGCTCGTCGCCCAAAACCCATTGGTCAGGTAATCGTGCTCAATGGTGCTGTTGCTCTGAATGGCTTCAAAGCCGCAGTGATGGTTGGTCAACAGCAGCCCTTGGTCAGAAACAATCTCGGCAGTACAAAAGTGCATACTCGGATTTTCCTTGCTGCCCAAGCCCACGATGGCGTCCTTCAGCGAAGCATTGTTCACATTATAAAGTTCGTCCGCAGTCAGATGCAAACCCATCTTTTGCATATCCACATAATTCAATCGGTCAATCAACATCGGCAACCACATCCCCTCGTCGGGCGGATTCGATGCAAAAATACGCACGCCAAGCGTCGCGCACAACAATAAAGCAACACATAATTTTTTCATAGCTACATTTTCAATGATTCATAAATAATTTCGCTTCTAAACGCCATTTTTCTTAGTTTGGTATGTAAACCAATTGCTCCTCCGAAACCCACAAAGAAAAAACAACACAAAGACTATTGAGCACAAAGACACGAAGACGCAAAGGCACGAAGACACGAAGGCACAAAGCATCGTTACTCTTAGTTAGAAACTGTTAAAAACTTCGTGTTTTTTAGAATCTTAATCCTGTCCCGTACTGTAGGTCGGGAGCCTTTGAGGTAAGATAGAGACTTTTTCGAGTGTGCTTAACCTTGGAATTTGGAGCTTGCCTATTTGACTGCATCATGCAGGCGGGGAATTTGGAACTTGGGTCTTCCTTTTGGCGTATCCCCGTGAATAATGGAGGTCTGGAGTTTCAGTGGTTTTTTCTAATCCGTTATGCAAAGATTCAAACCCCATATACTACTACGCCGTTTTTCAGGATAGGACATGGTAGCCATTTGTTTTTTGATAAAAATAAAGCAAGTGTGGGTACAATTAAAAACACTTCAGTTTCGTTTACTTACTAAAGGTTCCTTCCATTAAATTTAT
>CAIWVT010000070.1 GCA_903916135.1 uncultured bacterium | reverse complement strand
GCTGATAAGCATGGAGCTGATATTATTTCCTCGTTTATCTAAACGTTTATCAGAAAAGATTCCTTGAAAATTTGGAGTATGACTTGTTTTATTCATCTTTTTTAAGTGCAAAGGTAACAATTTGTGTCCACACGGTAGCTGCGTAACGCAGTCAGGCAGGGACTTCGTTCTGGCGTGCTTGTGGTAAAAAAAAGAACCACAGAGCCCGCCTGACCGGACGGGCAGGGGACACGGTGGTTTTCAGAGAGGGACACGGTGGATAATTATACAATGATTTAATAATATAATGATAAAATGCAAAGGTTGAAACCATTCATCAGATGACTTGGAGTCATCAGATGAATATTGACATAGAAAATTAGGCAACATCAGTCCGTTCCGAAAAATCAGGCGAAACAATTATTTCGGACAAAAGTCCAGCATATAAATAATATAACGATAATACTTTCTTTCGCCTCTCTGTGCACCTCCCTTTCTCCGTGTATCTCTGTGTAACAAAAACGACGAAAAATCAAAAATCCCCAAAACCGTTAACTTGCCAAAACCTACCCTTAACTGATATAAACCTGCCGTTAACTGATTTGCTTGGTTTTTGGGTTTTGCTTAGATATACTTTTGTATGGTAAAGCAAAAAAATTGGTGTCCATTCTATAAATATAAGTATCGTGTCTGCAAAAATAAAAAATAGCGTTTCAAGCTGCAAAAAAGATCGGATAGCCGGCTACCCACTTTTTGTCAAAAACCTTTTGGTTTTAGTCAGAAACCATTTTGTTTCGGTCAAGAACCTTTTTGTTCTGTGCAGAAACCTTTTGGTTTTGTACAGAAACCATTTGGTTTTTGTCAGGAACCTTTTTGTTTTGTGCAAGAACCTTTTGGTTTTTGTCAGAAACCTTTTTGTTTTGTGCAAGAACCTTTTGGTTTCGGTCGAAAACAAACTGCTTTACACCGTAAGAGTCTATTATGTGTTCGGCAGACTTTAGTTTGTGCGAAGCCTCAATCGCCTCAGCATGAACAAAGTCTGCATAAAACTCAGAGAAAAAAAAACAAATAAATATCAAACAATTTAATACGTAAACAAAATGAGCAAAAGAAATATAATAACTAATTTTATGCACTTACCTGTATTAGTCCTAATTGAAATCTTTCGTTTTGTCATCGTTAGTATGACAAGCAACCCAAATTTCCTAACTCCCGACCCCGCTTTGGATGATTTTGAGGATTTAGTGGACGATTTGGAAACCAAGCACACCCTAGCCTTAAGCGGCGACAGACAAGCTCACGAAAATATGGTGGCTGCTCACACTTTGGTGTTGGAAAATGCAACGCTCTTGGCTTTATATGTCAAAAAGAAAGCTAAAGGAAATTTGGTTATTTTGACTAGCAGTGGATTTCCGCTCACCAAGATTCCCGGCGTTCCCCAACGTAAAGGATTTCGCGTGAAGCAAGGAGAAAACTCCGGAGATGTATGGATAGTATGCAGTGCTTATCCGAAAGCTAAGGCTTATGTTTGGGAAATTTATGTAGGTGCCAACCCTCCCATAGATGAAAGTCTGTGGAAATTTGTGAAAGCAACTACACAAACAAAAACCGGCATCAGCAATCTTACTAAGGCGAGCACGGTTTGGTTTCGTTATTGTGCCGTAACCAAAGACGGTATGATGAAATGGAGCCAAGCCATTGACTTTGTTGTAGGCTAAGGTTTTGGCTGCTTTCAGCAGAAAAAGCTTGCTCGATAGGGCAGGCTTTTTTTGTTTTACCACAAAGAAACATCACCACATAGAAATCCACCACATAGGCACATAGGAAATTATACAATTATTTAATGATACAATGATATAATTCAAAGGTTGATGCCACTCCGAAAAGTCCGATTGAACAATATGTTTATGGCTAAAGTCCTAAATGAAAAACTTTTCGGAGCAGGCTCAAGGTTGAAACCATTCATCAGATGACTTGAAGTCATCAGATGAATATTGAAATAGAAAATTAGGCAACATCAGTCCGTTCAAAAAAATCAGGCGAAACAAATATTTTGGACTAAAGTCCAGCATATCTGGCACTTTGATTAACCCCAGCCTTAAGGCTGGGGTTATTAATATACAACACTTTAAAGGACTTTAGTCCTAAATGAAAGACTTCCTCTTTGAACCCTGCCCGCACCTGTCCCGTACTGAACCTGTCCCGTACTGAACCTGTCCCGTACTGAAAGTCGGGAAGTCGGGAGCGTCTTTATGGTTAAAACAAGAATCAAAAAAGATCTGAATGTGTTCCTGTTCGAATTAAGCTAACTTCAGTTTGTGAATTATAGGTCCATATCAAAAGCCAGTCGGGTTTTATATGACATTCAAAACAATCATTATAGTTCCCATAAAGCTTATGTGGTTTATATACAGCAGGAACTGTACCTTTTTCTTGAAGATGCTTGAGCACAGTTTCAATGAATTTCATCTCGAAATTTCTCTTTTTAAGAAGTTCGAAATCTTTTTTAAATTTATTGGTGAAAATAAAAGAATACATGAATCATGCATTAAGTTTATCCATTAAATCTTCCACATTTTTTGCTTTCGTTCCTTTGCCGGATCGCGCATCTACTATCGCTTCAATTGTTTCCGCATTCGGAAATTCGGTGCTTTCTTCTTTTAAAGAATAAACTTTTAAACCTAGCTTCTTTGCCATAGCGATTAAAATGCCAAAGTCACTTTTTTTCTTGCCTTCAATTACAATTTCATACATGTCGTAAAATTTTTACAAAATTATTTATTATTCAATAATAGGGTCATTAATGACTTTAAAATTTTATAACTCATTGAGTAGCTCTTTTAATGTAGAAGCTTTCATTTCCCCTTTTTCTATAAGATGCACTTCATTTAAACCTGTTTTAATTCCTTCTATTATTTCATCATTAGAAAGATTTACTGACTTTTCAACTTTAATATAGCTGAAATCATGTATCAATTCCATGAAAAATTTGAATTTACTATCCGGTACATTTAAAATAATTTGTTTCATGTAATTAAATATTTTGTGTGTTTTGATTATTATGTAGTGTAATGCCGATTCCGTATCGGTAATAAATACAAAGGTACAAATCAATTTTGAATTATAAAAAAAAAATTTTTGAATGTATATTGGAACGCGCCTGCCTTATCGGCAGGCAGGGATAAAGCGAATATAAATAACGCAGGTTATCGCGGATAAAAACATGAAATCTGCATTCATCCGCGTTGCGTAGCATCAGCGTCATCAGCGTTCTCTGTTTATGGAACGCGGGTTATCGCGGATAAAAACATGAAATCTGCGTTCATCAGCGTTGCGTAGCATCAGCGTTCTCTGTTTTCGGGGTCGCATGGTTTGCTGTTGATTAATCTTCTATAAACATTCGATGCCTAAAGGCATCAGCCTTACAACCGTTTCCAACAACATTTCTAAATTTTTAAATTGAATATGCCATTATAAAAAAGATTCTCCACAATAAAAACCCATTATATCATTATATCATTATATCATTGTATAATTGTATCATTGTATCATTAAAAAAAAATTTCTATGTGGTGAACTTTATTCCTGATTTAACGTAAGATCAAAACTCCCCGAATACGTTCCATCTTGAGCCGTCCCCGGCACATGCAGCGTGCCTCCCATCCGCAAAACATTAACAAAATTACAATCCACATTCGACATAAAACTTATACCATTCGGACCTCTATCCGTGGGACCCAAATCGAGGGTAAGTTGATCACCATCAGGTCCCGTTAAAATCATGCTGGGAGAAAAAGAAATCGTTACATTTCTGCCTTGACAAATTTTTATTTCAAAAATCGCACATTGTGCACTGGGAAACATTGATAATAGTGCTATACTCCCTGATGAGGTCCGGCTTCCTGTATAATCCACAGTTACCGTACCGCCCGATATTCCAGTTATAATAAGTGTACCAAAATTTATTCCCTGTGTAGGAGTAACGCTTAGGGTCCGTTGAGGTAATTGCGGCTGTGCAAAAGAATAACTATACCACAAAAATAAAATCGTAGTAAATACTATACGAAACCGTGAGTTGCTCATAAATCGTTTCATTGCTTTATAATCAATTTATTTAATATTATTTAGTCCAAAATCAATTTGTCGGTTAAAAATCTTATTACTGTGAATGTCGTTTATGATTTCGTCTGCCGTTTTTTCAGACTTCCATGCGCCAAAGGCTTTGTAAAAAGTCTTCTCTCTTTCGGAAATGTCCAATTTAACCGAAAGTGTGAGTTTAGAAATAAGGTCAAGTTTATTGTTTGGACTTAGATTGTATAACAATCGTAGATAACCGTCAATTAGAGTTGTATTTATGTCTATTGCTTTCATTTTTGTATGTAGTATTGGTCTGGCTTTTAATATGCAGAAATCTGTTTATCCATAATCACACTCCGTTATAGCCCCTTTTTAAGACCTGTCCCGTACCAGACCTGTCCCGTACCAGAGGTCGGGGGGTCGGGAGGTCGGGAAGGCGGGATGATTGGAGTTTAAACAGCCTGTAATAAATTAGCAAACATCTATCATCTTTATCTATTAACTATTTATTTTCTCTTTACTTTTATGTGATAAAAAAATTATTAAACTCATCGAACACAAATAACTTTATTAATTAGAGTGTGTATTTAAAGTCAATCTTAAAGTGAGATTCCTCACTGAATAGCGTTCGGAATGACAGTACATTCGAGTTGCAGGGGACGGGTGGAGAGCCGCCTGCTCTTACGCCGTATGCTCTCTCCTCCCCATCCATACTACAATAGCGGCTGTCATTCTGAACGAAGTGAAGAATCCCATTTTATTGACAATATCGTATAAAACCTTAATTTAATACAGACATAATTATATCATCTCAAAATTGCGCACCCTCCTAAAAGTCTTTCATTTTGGACTAAAGTCCTTTAAAGTGTTATTACAAGCCCCAGCCTTAAGGCTGGGGTTATCAAAAAACGCCAGACATGCCGGACTTTAGTCCGAAACAGTTGTTCCTTAGGACTTTTCGGAGCAGGCACTAAATTAAATAATTATTTAACCTCCAGTTCACTCTCCGCATACACCGTAACCGTCTTTTGTGTTGGATCATTGCTCACATATTGAACTTTCAACTTTCCATTTTTCAAAACACTCCCCGGCACATTGTGCAAGCGCACTGAAACATTGCGTTTGTTTATATTGGTATAAACACCTAAACCATTAACTCTTCCAATCTCAAAAGCCTTACCAGTAGGAGGAATAAATTGTACAATAATATCGCCATATAAAGAGATATTACCTGTGCGGTTTATTGTTAGTTTTAGGTTGTGTATGGTATCTGCCTGCGTTTCTAATTTCATATCACTCAGAGTTGAACTTACATTTACAATGCCTGAGCGTATGATAATCGGAATACTTAAACCGAATATAGGTATCAACTCAACTTTTAAATTCGTTGTATCTTTATCCGTTTTTCCCAAACCAAGAGGATTGGCTTTTTTATCTGCACGAAAATATAAATGCGAACGATATTCGCCTGTCGCCATATCCGATTTACGTTTGCATTGCAACATCACAACTTGGGGTTCGCCAGGAGCCAAAGTTATCGTACGAGGAAAGATCCTAAGATAAGGGTCTGCAAACATTTGACCTGCATCCGGTTTTTCAATACTTACAAAAGTACCCTCCTCTGTCATATTGTATTGCAAAAATGACACCGAATACGTGGCAGTATCTTTGCCGATGTTGACCAAATTGAGTTCTGTTTTTTGTTTGTTGCCTTCAAATACAACACGAGTAGGTGTTATTAGCAAATCGCCTTGTGCACGAGAGAACATACTTAGACCTAAGATAGGGATGAGCAATAAAAATAATTTTCTTTTCATGATTATAATTTTTTAGTTTTTTAGAGTTAAACGTAAATGATTCAGCAAAGTTACACTTGTTTTTGAAAAAAATTAAAAATTAAAATTAAAAATTAAAAATACAGGAAAAGGGGCATGATTTAATGATGAAAAAAATGAAAAATGAAACCTGCCCGACTGTGTCCCTGCCTGACTGTGTCACCTACCGTGTGGACACATCTTTTTCAATTTCTTTAGCTAATATCCAACCTTGATAAATCAAATAAAATTTGTCCAATCCCCTTTTCATTGTGATAGGTCCAGGTGCCCTTTGTTTCGTGAAGCATTGGTC
>CAIWVT010000069.1 GCA_903916135.1 uncultured bacterium | reverse complement strand
TCTACGAAACTCGTCAAAGAGTTCATATTTCGGATACAAACTTGTTTTAAATTCGTTGTGAAACCAATCTGATTTCTTCTCATTTGAAATAAAAGTGATGTGCTTGTTCTTAGTCCTCCCCGCTTCGATAATTGTTTGCCAAATAATCAAGTCTCCAATACCCTTGTCTATTTTATTGCTGTCTTTATAACCTGGAGCGATCTGATGTTCAATTCTGAACTCTAAATCCTTTTCAAGGTCAGCTTCGGTTTTTGTTGTGTCGATTATAATTTCTGGAGTAAAAATTGTTCTGTAAAGTTCGCTAACAGGATCGTCCCAATTCCATTTCTTAACATCCTCTTTTAGCTCTTTTAATTTTCCTCGTAGTTCCTCAACTTTTAAAATAATCAGTTTCTCTATCTCTTTAGCACTTTGATAATGGATATTATCCAATAGAATTGGAAAGTTGCCTAAATTAATATCTATCTTATTTGTTCGATCTGTTGCTTCTTCTGCTTTTCGATAAACTGTTGCAAGATTTTCGCCTCGATTTTTAGCAAATTCTCTTGCTACCCTTGATGGAATAAATAGGCGATCTCCTCGTTTCAATCGTTCAAAAATTGTCTTAATGTCGGAAAGGCCCTTCTTACTTGTCTGGAATGGCACAAATAAAATATTAGTGTCGACAACAAATAGACAACTGTCTTTAGTTTCAGGATAGCTTTTATAATCGAAGGAAAAAACCTTATCAGGTTCAGGAAAGATTTTGTGTAAATAAAATTTATCCATATCTCTATTTGTTTCTTACTGTTAGTTTGAATTTAGCTGTGTCCACTTGGCGATGCATAACGTACAAGTGTATGCAAAGTAGGCGATTGCGGGCTTAAAACTTATCAAGCTGAGATGATTTTGAAGCGGGCTACAACCTTCGAATTTACTACAATCTCCCATTTTATATATACAGTGTTCAAGCCGTTTTATCTTATTTTTAATCTGGCAGGTAACCAGTAATTTCTATCTTCAATATCATTTGAAGTCCCCTTAGGAATAAACTTTTCTATAGTCCACGAGGTAGCTCTGTTATTTAGAAACTTACTTTCTATGTAAGGATGTTCAGAATAATTTCTATTTTCGTCTGGACCATAGATATATCCGATTTCTCCATTTCTTTCAATATTAAATTGAGAATTTAGTTTTTTTATAATTTCGTTTGAGTCTTCCCAAGGAAAATCGTTGAAAAAATATGTTGCCCCCCATACTGCCCCTAAACCATAGGTTTCATCGCCTAAAACTACTTTTAAATTCTGCTCACATCGCTGTATCCAGTACGGCCAAATAATCAATTGAAAATCAGGGTTATTAAAATTGTTTAATTGTTCTAAAGGATGGACAGTCTCACCATAAGGATTTAGTTTAAAATGACCAATACCCTCAAATTCAATCAGATAATTTTGATTATTAAAGTTTATCATAAAGTCATATTTATGACCTATATTATCAATTTGATATTGCATTTGAACATTCGCAACGCCAACAACACGAATAAAGATATTATATAAGACCAATTCATAATGATTCGCCAGCAAAGGTCTACGTTTCCAATCTGTAGGTATTCTCCTATTACCATTTGGCCCCCATATAGTTTTAAATCCATTATTCTCGTCTATTACTTCGATATTATCAATATTTTGAATTAAATCAGTATAGTTCTCTCTGATATAATCCTCATTTATATGATTTTCATTTGTCAGGAGATTATTTATCATTAAAATTAAATCACGTAGTGTATAAAAGCTACTAACAGTTTCATCATTTCTTTCTAAACAAAAAATCTTGTTTGGCATAATTTAATATTATCTATGTTGTCAGTATGGCTCAAAT
>CAIWVT010000068.1 GCA_903916135.1 uncultured bacterium | reverse complement strand
TATTTTTTTTTATGTTTGTTTGGCACCCTCAAGGCGCAAGATTTACATTACTCGCAATATTATGCAGCACCTATTTCTTTGAACCCTGCCAACGCAGGTATGATTAAAGGCAATTTCCGTGTGGGTATCAACTCTAAGAATCAATGGAGTTCGGTGACTAAGCCGTATCAAACCATTTCAGCCTTCTTCGATATGCAATATTTGAAGCGCAAATATCATAAAGATGCTTTTGGCGTTGGTGTGGTGTTTGATGCGGATAAAGCGGGTGATTCGAAGTTTTCGACCATACATGCAGCTGTTGCCTTGTCCTACATCAAATCTTTTTCGAGTAGAAACAATCAATATATTTCTGCGGGCATTATGCCGCAGATTGTGCAACGCAGTATTACGTATAGTGAATTGTATTATGACAATCAATGGAATGGAAACTATTACGACCCCAACATCGCGCCCAATGAGCAGTATGACATTCAACATTTCACGTATTTTGATTTGAGTGCCGGTGTCAATTGGTATTATTTAGCCAACAGAACCTCCTCCTATAATGCAGGCTTTTCTGTGGCACATATCACCCGCCCCAAGATGAGTTTTATGAACAATAAAGAAATCACTCTTGATGCCAAATATACCCTTTACGGAGGCGCAAAATACGAAGTTACTGACAACTTGGATGTAATTCCTTCGCTTATGCTTTCTTTTCAAGGGAAATATATTGAGAGTATTTTAGGTTCGCTGTTGAAATATAATAGAAGCACCGACTACAAATCTTATACCTCTATTAATATGGGGATTTTTGTGCGCACGGTTGATGCGTTGATTTTCGTTGCCGGTTTTGATTATAAGAGTATCAACTTTGGCGTGAGTTATGATGTCAATTTCTCCAAACTTAAACCTGCCAGTAATGTCAGAGGAGGCTTAGAGTTCTCCATCAATTATATTTTCAGTAGAAATAAATATGTTCTGAAAAAAGAAAGTCCATGTCCAATTTTTTAAGACAGATGAAAAAGATATTATTACATAGAACTACGCTCCTATTGCTATTTGCACTGTTTTTGTTTTGCAGCAAAGTCTCTTTTGCTCAAGACTATAACACGAGCATACAGATAGGAAATGAAGCCTTTGATGAAGGTGATTTCTATACCGCCGCCATGTATTATAACAATGCCCTTTGGTTCGATTCAACCGACCTAAAAGTGGCGCTGAAAGCTGCTGATGCCAATCGTTTCTTCAACAATTATCCCCAAGCAAAACGGTGGTATAGATATGTGCTCAATAACGACTTCAAGAATCAAAATCCTTTGGCGAAGTTTTGGTTGGCTGTGATGGAGAAATCTATGGAAGAATATACCAATGCATTAATCCATTTTCGCTCCTATTATAACGAAAATAAAAACAAACCTGATGATTATTACACCCAAAAGTCTAAGTTAGAAATTAATGCCTGCAAAGAAGCGCAAGACCTTATTTGGAACAAGAAAAAGGTGCTCATCGAACATCTCAACGATGGTGGCATCAATACGCCTTATGCCGAATTTAATGCCATACAATTGGGCGACACCGCTTTGATTTTCTCTGCCTTACGACCTATCTTTGCTGGTGGTTTCGACTCCTATATTTCTAATGAATATCTGTCGCAAATCTATATGTCCAAATCAAGCGTTGGAGGATGGATGGATACAAAAGAACTTGACAACAGAATTAACGACAAAGTGAATCATAACGCAAATATTTGTTTCTCCAAAGACCACAACAAAATTTTTTTTACCCGTTCAAGGTCAACAGGGAATCAAAGCATGCAATCCGAATTGTATAGTTGCGAAAATGTAAAAGGCAAATGGCAGAAAGCAGTGAGGCTTCCCAATAAAATAAATTTATTTGGCTTCACCGCCACACAGCCCAACTTTGTGGAAGGCGACAAAGAAAACATCTTATTTTTTGTTTCCGATCGTCCGGGAGGCATTGGAAAACTTGATATTTGGTACACTATTATCAAGAATGGAAACTATCAAGACCCCATTAATTTGGGGAGCATCGTCAACACACCCGGGGATGATATCACACCTTTTTATTATAGCAAAACTCAGACCTTATATTATAGTTCCGATTGGCTGAAAGGCATTGGAGGTTTCGACATCTTCTACACAAAAGGAAAATTCAACACATGGGCAACGCCCGAAAACATCGGTTATCCCATTAACAGTAGCAGCAATGACTTGTATTTCACGGTGAATGAAACAGATTCGGACGGCTATTTCACTTCCAATCGCCCAGGTTCTTTGTTCATCAAAAGCGAAACCTGTTGCAACGACATCTATTCGTATGAGTGGCAAGACACCGTCACCAAGAAAGTTGCTGTGGCAGTGGTTCCAAAGAAAGACACCGTCACCATTGAAGCCAATATCAAACTGATGTTGCCGATTTCTTTATATTTCCACAACGATGAGCCCAACCCGAATAGCAAAGATATCACCACCAAAAGAAACTATCAACAGTTGCTGAACGAATATTATGCGATGAAAGATATTTACAAAGTGGAATATGCTAAAGGTTTGTCGGGGGCTGATAAAACAAAAGCAGAAAAAGATATTGATGATTTCTTCGAGAATTATGTTGCCAAAGGCTTTCAAAATTTGAAGTTATTTTCGAAGCTTTTGCTCACGGATTTGTCGAAGGGCAACAGCATCAAAATTAAAATTAAAGGCTATTGTAGCCCATTGACAACTACGGAATACAACTTGAATCTCGCCAAGCGACGTATTTCTTCCTTAGAGAATTTCTTGAGACAATATTATGATGGTGTATTTTTAGAATATTTGAATGGAACCGCTACCAATGGAGCGAAGTTAACCCTGATTGAAGAACCTTTGGGCGAATCCACTGCGAGCAATTTTGTGAGCGATAACCCCAACGATGAACGCAACTCCATCTATAGCAGAGCCGCAGCATTCGAACGTAAGATACAAATCATCTTATACGAATCGCAAAACAATCACCCAAGCGTTCAGAAGGTGTCGCAAGTGCATTTCGCTGATTCTTTGTATGACTTCGGGACGATAGAAGCAGGTAAAAAAGCCGTATGTGTTTTCAAATATAAGAATACCGGCAGCGATGACCTATTGATTACGGGTGTGGAAACGAGTTGCAGTTGTCTGATGGTGGATTGGTCGAAAGATGCCGTGACACCCGGCAGTGAAGTTGAGTTGTTAGTCTTTTTAAACACCAATGATAACTCCGGCTTTAAAAATGAAACCATCACTGTTTACACCAATTCTGTACGGAATAAAAACATATTGCACATCAAAGCGAATATTGTTCCGGCGAAATAAACGGGCTTATTAATAGCGAAAAGATATTTAAAAAAGAGTGGTGAAATAATTTATATAACCATATCAACTTAGAATATTATCGTTACCTTTGCAATTATATTATTTCAATCATACATAAATAATTTCTATGCAACTTTCCTACAAACTTTTACTACACAAAGAAGCGGACGACAATTATACGGTTGTTGTTCCTGCTTTGCCCGGATGTGTCACATACGGAAAAGACATTGATGAGGCCATCAGTATGGCTAAAGAAGCTATTGAGTTATATATTGAGGAACTTCAATCGAGAAATGAACCGATACCAGATGAAAGTAATACGCTTGAATATTCATTAAACATTGCAACAGCTTGAACTATTCATAAAAGAATTTGATTCGATTGCTTTTGTTTCATGGTTTTATTTTTAAACGGGCTAAAGGAAGTCATCAATTATATTTTAATGTCTTAACAAACAAAACAATTATTGTTCCTATGCATGGCAAAGATATGCCAAAAGGAACATTCCTTTCTATATTGAAACAGGCAGGAATAGATAAAAGCGAAGCCTAAATTCTCCAAAAGAACCTACAAACACTTACTGACAAAACTTCTTCAAAGCCTCCGCCGCCACACTATATCCCATGTCGCTTGATTTCTTCCAATCTTCGCAAGCACCTTTTTTATCATTCATATTGAAACGGGCACTGCCGCGGTTGTTATAGATAACGGGATCCTTAGGATTCAACTTTATGGACATCGAAAAATCGTCCAAAGCACCCTTAAAATCTTTTTGAAAAGCTTTCACATTGCCCCTGTCGGCAAAGGCTTTGGCATTCGCCGAATTCAGCGTAATGGCTTTGTTGATATCCACCAAAGCTGCATCCAAATCACCATTCTTGGCTTTCACCACGCCTCTATTATTATACGCCTCCGAAGAAGCTACATCCAAACGTATCACTTTATTATAATCTTTCATGGCAGCACTCAAATCTCCCAAAGCTTCGTCGGCAATTCCGAGTCCGAAGTGGGCATTCGCATTCATGGAGTCCATGCTAACAGCGCGAGTATAGTCTTCTTTGGCACCCGAATAGTCCAAAAGCTTGTAACGCAAACCACCTCTATCAATCAGCATTTGAATGTTCTTCGGATTGTAGGCTACCACTTTATCATAATCCTGCAAAGCCCCTTTGGGATTATCCAAATTAGCCCTGCAACTCCCCCTAACCCAATAGGGATGATAGTTCTCGTTGCCTTTGTTTATTACATCCGTGAAGAGCGTCTCTGTATCCTTCCAAACAGCAATTCGATCATAAGTCTGAAAAGAGATTGCTAACATATACAATGCCAACACCGCCATCACAACATTCCGTATGTTACGCTTTTGGAGGCTTGTGATCCATTGTCCGACAATAAAAAACAAACCGATATAGGCTACATAAGTATATCTATCGTTGGCAAGCACCACCGTATTGGGAATGAGTTGCAACATCAACACTATGGTAATAATGAAAAATGCCATGCCAAACCACACCTCTTTTCTGAGTTTTCTTTGTCGAATAATCACCCAAACAACAGCAAGCAATGCAGGCAAAGATGCATAATACTGCCACGGCATCACACCATTCGTAAGGTTGGGATAATAATAGGCAGCCGAAAGTTTTATGGGCACAATAGCTTTCACCAAATAAAACATAATCGCATAGGAAAAAAGAAAAATGCGATCTAAAAAACTATACAAACCTGTGATGTCTTTCAGTTTTTCGTTCACATCCGTTGAGATGATCATGAGTCCACACACGATGGCAAGCAGGACGAAAGGCACTTTTTCGAGGATGGGCTTCCATTGCAGCTTCCTGCCTTGATACATATCCATCGCCAACATCACTATCGGCAATGTTACCGCACTCGGCTTTGACAACATAGATGCCACAAACAAACCGAAGCAAAGCAGATAATATCCAAGTTTATGGGTGCTTTTCATAAATTTCACATACACGATTAGCGCCAACAGATAAAAGAAGGTATATAAAACATCTTTCGTTTCCGAAATCCATGCCACAGATTCCACATGCATCGGATGCAAAGCAAACAAAGCTGCCACCACCAAGGCAGTGAACCGCTTGCCACTTAAGCGCTCCATCAACACATAAACCAACAAAACATTCATCACATGGAAAGCAACGTTCACAAGGTGATAAGACGTTGCATTGAATCCGAAATACGCATATTGAATGATATACACCAATAGCGTCAAAGGGATATACATGCCATAATACGAGTGGGCGAAGATAGCCTTCACCCCTTGCAAACTAAGATCTTTGATATAAGGATTGTCCTGAATATATTTAGCATCATCCCAACCGAGGATGAAGCCATTGTGGACTGCCCGTGCATATATCATCGCCGTCAACAACAACACAACGGCAATAACCCATCGGGGTATATCCGTAAAGGTATCCTTAGTACCAAGGAGTTGCCCCGCTTTGGGCTTGGTCGCTTTGCTTGTTGGTTTTGTTTTTTGTTTTGCCAAATTCAATATATTTAGAAACAAACAAAAGTAAAATGCGATGTGCTTTACTTCGTCGGCTTCGTGTTTTGTTTCTTTTTATCTCTTTTTTCTTTGCGAGCCATTTTTTTTTCGATAGCTTCTGCTTGAATTTTATGCACCTCAAGCACATGGTCTATTTGCTCTTCTGTCAGATAAGACATAAGCTCTTTTACTGTGGCTTCGAATCTTTCAGATACGGCAAGCATGTCGGGAAAAGCAGCAATTTCATCACGATGTTTCCTAAAAAAATCAACAGCTCTTAAATTAGCGCATATCTTATTTATCTCAAGTTCGGTCAATTTGTGTTCCATAAATCACATGTTTTAATTCAATCACAAAATTAATACATTTTATAAAAACAATACTGAGAAATTTTTCTTTCAACCCATGAAGCTTTAACGATTAATCATTTTGGCAGCACTTTCCGAATAGCGGTCGCCTTGCACTTGTATCTTGGCTGCAGCCGTTTCAATGTCTGCAAGCTCTTCACTACTCAGCGTTATGGCAAGCGCACCTAAGTTTTCGTCCAAACGATGCAACTTAGTGGTGCCTGGAATGGGCACTATCCAAGGCTTTTGCGCCAACAACCACGCCAAGGCAATTTGAGCAGGCGTAGCGTGTTTGCGTAAGGCAACTTCATGGAGCAACATCACCATCGCTTGATTGGCTTTTCTGTTTTCGGGCGAAAAACGGGGCACGGTGTTGCGGAAGTCGGAGGTATCAAACGCAGTGGTTTCATCAATTTTTCCCGTAAGGAAACCCTTGCCCAAAGGACTAAAGGGCACGAAGCCAATGCCCAATTCTTCAAGGGTAGGCAACACGGAGGTTTCAGGTTCGCGCCACCACAAGGAGTATTCGCTTTGAAGCGCCGTGACAGGCTGCACCGCATGAGCCCGACGGATGGTGTTTGCACCCGCTTCCGACAAGCCGAAATGCTTCACTTTGCCTTCGCGTATCAAATCCTGTACAGCGCCCGCCACATCTTCAATGGGCACATTGGGGTCAACACGATGCTGATAAAAAAGGTCTATACTATCTATCTTCAGACGTTTTAGAGAAGCTTCCGCCACTGCTTTGATATGTTCGGGACGACTGTCTAAACCTTTCCAAGGCAAGTCACCCTTGGGAGCGAGGTTGAAACCAAACTTGGTGGCTATCACCACCTGATGGCGAAAAGGCGCCAAAGCTTCGCCCACAAGTTCTTCGTTGGTGAAAGGTCCATAGACTTCTGCCGTATCGAAAAACGTCACCCCGCATTCCACCGCAGTGCGCATCAAAGCTATCATTTCTTTTTTGTCGGCAGCGGGTCCCAAACCAAAGCTCATGCCCATACAGCCCAATCCGAGGGCTGACACTTCTAAGGTGCTCTTCCCTAAAGTGCGTTTTTGTAATGTAGTATTCATCGTGTTATGATTTATTTTTAAAAATACAAAGATATGGTATTTTTGGCATACTTATTCCTTTGGCAAATGAAAAAGTATTACCGCATCAAATTTATTTTGGATTTCTTTTACAGGTCTGAGGCAACGATGCTTGGAAAGTATCACCAAACCATCTAAGCTTTTTAAGGGTACAACCGTTTTCGTTTGAAAGAAACCCATTTGGATAGTGCATAGGAATGTTGGTTATCAGTAATAATACAAGCAACCGTCCATGTTATACGCAGTTATTCTTTTTTGCAATTATGGTAAATGTTTTCTTTTCTTCAATGAGTTCCTCCACTGTAAATCCTGTTAGTTTTAGGAAAAGCAATATCTCGTCTTTTGTGAACGCTCTCAAGGTCGTTACGTCATCAAATTCGGATGTCTTGTCTCCATCATTAATACTATATTTTGCAAACCAATCATAGGTCCATCCAGTTGTCAAGTTCATTTTTAGTTTGCTTATCCTTTTGATTTTCTTATTGTCGTGTTCAATGTTTTGTTCAAAATCATCAAAGTTGTCGAAGATTCCATTTGCTTCAAATACTCCAAACACAAATAATCCATTATCCACAAGTGATTCATGAACGCCTTTTAATGTGTCAATTATTCCTTGGTTTTCTATGACATAAGAGATGGAGCGTCCAGTTATCATAACTGAGTCAAATTGTTTTTGAAATGATAAGTTCCGCATGTCACATTGAATAAACTTATCTGAATTAACTTCTAAACGCGCAATTTCTAACATCTCATTAAATAAATCTAATCCAAGATAGTCGTATCCATTTCTAAGAAATCGTCTTGCAAGCATTCCCGAACCACAACCAATTTCAAGTATCTTTTTGCAGTTGTGTCTTTTGAGAATCGTGTCATAAAATTCAAATTCTTTATCATAATCAAAAACATATTGATACATTTCGTGATAAATATTTGCTAATGTTGAGTAAAGCTGGGTCATATCTGTTTTAATTGTGTATTATGCCGAGGTACTTGCTTTCGGTGGCATAGCACAAAGTTATCAAGTTTGCAGTATCTGTCTGCCACTGAAAGTAAGCACTTTTAAGCTGCTGCCTTTATTTTAATTAATTAATATGTCATTGAATCACTAAACTTATTTTGATATGCTGTCCTCAATAAAAATCTCTGCATCATATTTTGTTAAGTCAATTAAACGTTTTCTCATGATATCATATCTCCATTCTGCTTGGGTAATTGCATGTTCTCGTCCATGTCCATATTTACCAAAGTTAGCCGAAGTATAATATGCACTATAAACAAAATCACTTTCTACAGCGTAATATTTTCTCCAACAATCCTGACTTTTCTTTAATTTTTGTCTGTCATTCTTATCTAATTTTGAGAAAAGTTTTTTGTACATATTATTTACTATTGAGTCAAGTATATTGGTTGCATTGTAAAAACAAGCAATCATACCCATTGTAGTCCCTCCATTAAGCTGTCTGTCCTCGCCCGATGATTCTAAACAATTGTTCAAAATTGTATCGAAAGGGAATTCATGTGGGATGCTTGAATATTTCAAAATTTTTGAAGAAGAATCCACATGGGAAATACTTTTAGTCGAATCAATTTTATTGTTATCAAGATTTGATTTTCCATTGTCTTGTCGGTTTTGGCAACTGAAAAGAAGTGTCAATATTATTATTTTACTCAATGTCTTCATTATTTTTTTAAGGTGGCAGCCAACTATCGCCTTGCACCAATTCTATTAGCAATCAATTGTAAATACTTCTATTCTTTTTTTCATTTTCCTGCTGTATAATAATTTTTACAAAGATAAAAAAAAATCTTTGAAAAAGATTAAAATAATTCCCTTATAAATATTTGTGCCAAATGGGGTGAGGTTACTATTAGACGCATCCATCCTGTAACTGGGAAGGTGCGAAGTTGCAAACTTCGCACAACTGGGAACGGCACTTGAATAAAACCCCGCTGCCCCGCTGATAGCAAGCCTTTGTTACCAGCAGTTTTTCTATTTATTGTATAACCACCATTTGTTTTTTAATTCATATTTGCCATTTTTCAGTATAAGTTCTGAATGGTCATTAAAGGACTGCCAGCCATATTTTACATATTTGTCGCAAATACGCATTTCTCCGTCACCACAGTCAAAGTTAAAAGTGAAAGGAAGTCTGTAATCTCCCCAAATGCACTGCTTTATTTGCTTTGTTTTGTAATCTGACCAAGTGCCAACAAATGTCCTGTTTTGATAGCCATCTGCTATATCATTAGAGTTATCGAGTAGCATTTTCTTGTCTGAACTATCAATATAAAATGAGCACTCAGTTACACCTTTAAAAACACCACTATGGTTTTGAAGACTGTCTTCGTAAAATGTATAATTGGCAAGCAACAATCCGCATTTTTTCTTTTCGGGGTCATCGCACTTGTTAAAGAAAAAAACCTTTAGAAATTTGATTTCACCTTTAAAGTCACAAATGTTATTATTCACTTTTGATTTTCCAATAAT
>CAIWVT010000067.1 GCA_903916135.1 uncultured bacterium | reverse complement strand
CGATAACAGTTAATCCCGCACCGGCAGCCATTGTTGGTATTGCCACGGTTTGTGTTGGTCAGACTACAACCCTGGCCGATGCAACCCCGGGTGGCGTATGGAGCAGCAGTAATGCAGGCCGCGCGACTGTGGCGGGTGGAGTCGTGACGGGCATTACAGCCGGGGCAGTTACAATCAGTTATACGCTTTCAGGCACTGGCTGCGCTGCAACAGTGACAGTCACAGTAAATGCCGCTCCGGGCCCGATAAGCGGCGGTGGCGCCCAACTTTGTCCGTTAGGTACAATCACACTTGCAGATCCGACACCGGGCGGCGCATGGACAAGCGCTTCGCCGGGGATCGCAACGATCGGATCGTCAACAGGGCTGGTAACGGGCGTTGCTCCCGGCACTACGCTCATAACCTATTCGTTATCGACCACCGGTTGCAGCGTGGGCATTACGGTTACAGTTAACACCTCTCTGCCGCCGCTGACCGGCCCCGCATCTTATTGCACCGGCTCATCTTTGGCACTTATTTCAAGCGTACCGGGAGGTACATGGAGGCTTTTAATTATTATTTTATTTATTTATTTATTCTTTTTCTGTATTAATCTTTGCGTTTTTTAACCACAGAGTACACGGAGGTTTTACACAGAGGTACACGGAGGTTTATTAAACAAATTTAATATCCATTAATTAATCTTTTTATACCATCTTTTAAATGCGCAACATTGAAATTTATTAATAGTCCTATTCTACAACCCGAGAGTTTCAAATACGTTAATACTTGTGCTATATATAATTCATTTATTTCTTCAACAGATTTTAATTCTATGACCACTTTGTTTTCAACTAATAAATCTATTCTATAACCACAATCTAATTTAACATCTTCATATATCAAAGGTAATGCTTTTTCTTTTACTGTATCTAAACCCAATTTTTTTAATTCATAAAACAAACATTCTTTATAAGATGATTCAAGCAAACCAGGACCAAGTGCTGTATGAACTTTATAAGCACACTTTAAAATCTTATCGGTGATTTGATTTTCAATCATTTTTCTTGTTTATCTCTTCGATTTTTTAACCACAGAGTACACGGAGGTTTTACACAGAGGTACACAGTGGTTTTTTTAAATTATTTTCTGTGTACCTCCGTGTTTTTACTCTGTTTCCTCTGTGGTTTATTTTTTTTATTGTTTTTCCTCTGTGGTTAGATTATTAATCGTTTTCTTTTGCTTTGAATGATTCCCAAATGAAATAGGCTATCAAGGCTATGAAGGCAAACAAAGCAACAATTTGTGCTCCTCTTGATTCTTCTGCCCACAAATGAGAATCCAGGTTGACATTGAAGAATAAAAGGAACGCACCCACCACGCCAAATAATGCAGCCCCGGCAATGAATCCCGAAGCAATTAAAATACCTCTATTGGAACGAGCTGTGTTGAGTTTTTCGTTTTTGGTGCTTTTGTTAAACCAATGATTCAGCAAACCGCCAACTACTAAAGGTGTGTTCAAATCTAATGGGATAAACATGCCCAAAGCAAAAGCCAAAGGAGATATTTTCAACCAATTTAATAGAATAGAAATCACCGCACCAAGAGACAGCAGCACCCAACTAACGCCGGTGCCCGACATCAATGGTTCGATGATAGCCGCCATGGCATTTGCCTGAGGAGCCGTCATGGGGTCTTTGTGTTCAAGAGTGGGAACAAAACCGTATGCTTTGTTCAAAATAAAAATAACCCCTCCAACTGTGGCAGCCGACACCAATGTGCCCAAGAATTTATAGGTTTCCTGTTTTGCAGGAGTGGTTCCGAGCCAATAGCCCACTTTTAGGTCGGTGATGAAACCCCCTGCCATGGAAAGTGCCGTGCAAACAATACCTCCTATAATCAGCGAACTGACCATCCCTTGCCATCCTTTTAGTCCAACGGCTACAAGAACCACCGAAGATAAAATCAATGTCATCAATGTCATGCCCGAAACGGGGTTGGTGCCTACTATCGCAATAGCATTGGCAGCAACCGTTGTGAACAAAAACGATATGACGAAAATCGTTAATAAGGCAACCACTGCCTGCAGCAACGTTATATGAACACCAAAGATTAAGAATATAAAAACAGCCACCACGGTGAGAAACAAGAAGAGCATCACAAACGACATTTTGAGGTCTTTTTGTGTACGTTCCACTTTTACGTCGCCTTGCGCTTTGGAGCCTACGCCCACTGCAAGTTTAAATGCACTGGCGATGACGCCCGATGATTTGATGATGCCAATGATACCTGCCATGGCAATAGCACCTATGCCTATTGGGCGAACATACGCCCTGAAAATAGCTTCGGCAGTCATATTTAAAAAAGGATTTACACCGCCGCCCAAACTTGCCACAATGTTGCCAACTTCATTCACCAAAGGAATGAATACGAACCACGAAAGCAATGAACCCACGGCAATAATCAACGAAAATCGTAAGCCAACCAAATATCCAAAACTAAATATAAGTGCACTTACGTTGAACTTGAACACCATTTTTACTTTGTCAGCCAACACCTCGCCTGCGGGAATCACACGGGTGGTGATTACTTCGCTCCAGAGTTTGAATGATGAAAAGCAGAAATCAAATAATCCGCCTATAAGCCCTGTAACGAGCAAGAGTTTGGCTTGTGAGCCGCCTTTTTCGCCGGTCATCAGAATTTCGGTGGTGGCAGTGGCTTCGGGGAAAGGAAGTTTGCCGTGCATATCTTTTACAAAATATTTGCGGAAAGGAATTAAAAACAAGATGCCCAAGAAACCTCCCAATAAGGATGAAAAGAATATTTGCCAAAAATCAACCTGAATTTCGGGATATTTTGCTTGCAGAATATATAATCCCGGGATGGTGAATACGGCACCAGCAACGATAACTCCTGAGCTTGCGCCTATAGATTGAATGATGACATTTTGCCCTAAGGCATTCTTTTTGCGGAATGCTGCCGATGCTCCCACGGCAATAATAGAAATGGGAATGGCAGCTTCAAATACTTGTCCGATTTTTAATCCTGAATAAGCAGCAGCGGCAGAAAAGATTATCGCCATGAGCAATCCCATGACCAACGACCATGTGGTTACTTCTGGGAAAACTGAATTCGCAGGCATCACGGGGATGTACTTTTCGCCGGGTGCAAGTTCGCGATAGGCATTTTCGGGTAAGCTTTTTGTTGTTTGTTCGAGTTCTGACATAATTTTCCTTTTTTATTTTATGAATACTATTTTATTATTTTTCGACTTCTTGATGTGTGCTGCTTTTAGAAATAATGTTCAAAATTAGCAGAATTTCTGTTAATAACGATATTTTTTTTTCATTTATTTTTTAGCTATGCAAAAATTTAATGACTGTTGAATCAAAATTTCTGAAATAAATTGCGCGTATTCCTGCTCTGTATTTATTTGAAATTACTGATTACGATACTTCTAACAAAATTGTTTTAAAAGAAAATCTCTTAAAATTTCGCGATTCAAATGTAAATAAAATTTTTCAATCTATTGAACAAAAAATTTTTTTTATGGAAAAATCGTTTAGAGGTTTCAGATATTGTTTTGACAATTAAACTTATCTTTGCAAAAAACTATCCTATGAAAACTTTTATCCGGATTTTTTCGCTTTGCGTTATCCTATTTTTTGCATTTATAAATTGCATTTCGGCACAAAATGACACCATCAAAAAAACCTCTAACGACACTTTGGTGATAGTGGGTGTGGGCGATGTGATGTTGGGCACGATAATTCCTTCACGGGAGTTTTTACCCTCGGGCGAGGATTGCTCGAAGGAATTTCAAAATGTGAAGCACATAGTGCAACAGGCAGATGTGGCTTTTTGCAATTTGGAAGGCGTGTTTACCGATACGCCCGACGGTCATAAACCTTGCAAATCGGATAATTGTTGGACATTCGGCATGCCTACCAAGTTTGCTGCCTGCTTAGTGGACGCGGGTTTCGATTTGATTAGCAATGCCAACAACCATTGCAAAGATTTTGGCGAAGCCGGAAAACAAAATACTGCTAAAACTTTGGATGCCGCCGGGCTGCACTACGCGGGTTTTTTGACCAAGCCCTATACCATATATACTAAGGATAGCATCCGCTATGGTTTTTGTGCGTTTTCGCCCGAATCGGGCAATTGCGACATCCGAAATTATGCTGCCGCACAAGCCATAGTGCGGCATTTGGATTCGGTGTGCGATGTGGTGATTGTGTCGTTTCACAGTGGTGCCGAAGGAGCCGACCATCAGCATATCACTCGGCAAGACGAAATGTTTATGGGCTACAATCGCGGCAACGTTTACAAATTTGCCCATTTGATGATAGATGCCGGTGCGGACATCATTTTTGGTCACGGTCCGCATGTTACGCGGGGCGTGGAGGTGTATAAACATCGTTTTGTGGCGTATAGTATGGGCAATTTTTGCACCTACAGCCGCATCAGCATTGCAGGCGTATGTGGCTTGGCACCCATCATGCAGGTGTTCACCGACCGAAAAGGCACGTTTCTGAAAGCGCAGATTCACTCCACCTATCAATTGAAATATCAACCGCCTTTGTTGGATACAGATAAAAGGGTGCTGAAAGTGATACAAAATCTCACCGCAACAGATTTTCCCGAAGTGAAGATTCACATAAGTGATGGGGGAGAGGTTACTGAGTTCTGAGTTCGGAGTTCGGGGTTCAGAGCTTAGAGTTCGGAGTTATGAGGTTCGCTGCAAGGACTCAAAAAAGTATTACTAATTTGGTTTGGATTAAAAACAAGGTACGTTTTGATGTTATATTTTGGACGATTGGTTCAATAATTTCACCTGCGGCGAGCTGGATTGGGCGACATTTGAGTTGAAGAAATTTGAAGTGGAAGCATAGACTTCATCAAGATTCTCATCGAAAACCTTTGTCAACCCTCGTCTTAAATATCTTATATATAGATATATAAAAATCATGTAGCGGAAAAAATCCTCCTCTACTACCCTATTATTTTTTATAGAGATAGAACAAAAATCTCGTTGTCCGAAAATTTCGGAGACGTATCCGAAAATTCCGGAGAGGTATTCGAAAATTGCGGAGACGTATCCGAAAATATTCTACACGTATTCGAAAATTTCGGAGACGTATCCGAAAATATCCTCCACGTATCCGAAAATTGCGGACACGTATCCGGAAATATCCTCTACATGTCCGGGAATTTCCGCCACGTCTCCGGGGAAATCCGCCACGTGTAGGATTTTTTCCGCTAGGTAAAAAAAAATTTTTTTTTTAATTTTTTAGTGTTTCGTATTAGTATTTTTTGTAATTTTGTAAAATTATTTTTCGGTAGAAATTTATAGAACAAATTAAAAAAACGAAACAGCAAACAATTTTTTAAACCAATTAAATCACAGTACTATGAAAAAGCTATATTATTTTCCAAGAATTATTGCAGCCATACGCGCATGGGCTGCGAAGTATAAAACAAATATACCCACTAACGGCGCTACTATGGCAATGACACAAGCCGAAGTTACCGCCGAACAAGGTCTTTGCACTGTTATGATTGAAGCGATTGATGCTGCCGATGTGGCAGCCGCAGCGGCAAAGCAAAAAAATAAAGATAGAGACAGGGCAATTGCTGATACTATGAAAGTTTTGGGGGCAAATATCCAAACCCATAAAAAACATACCGGCTACAACGACGGTATTGGAGCAGCTTTGGGTATCGTTGGCTCCGAAATTGATTTCGACCCTATGACCGTAAAAACTACGGTTAAATTGGCTGTCGCACCTAACGGTGTGGACATTAAATTTACGTTAGAACATGCCGAAGGTGGCAATATTTATTGCAAACGCGGAAGTGAAACAACTTTCACTTATTTAAAACATGTTACTCATCCTCATACCATTGACACACGTCCAAATATTGGCGGAGCCACATCCGAACAACGCCAATATTATGTCTTCTTAGTCTTAAACGACCAAGAAATTGGTATCCAATCGGATATTGCTACCATTCCATTATAATTGGAATCTTTTCTTACCGAGAAATAAAAAAAAGGCTTCGCTGAACAAGGGAAGCCTTTTTTTATGTATATTTGCTGAAAAATTTATGCAATATGAGAAATAATAGATATATTTGCAGAAAGATAAAAAGTAAGAATAGTTACCTAAAGCATGTTGAAATTGGGTGGCTTTATGACATATATAATAAGGTTTATCGTTCATGCTTAGAAAAATTTGTGCCTTCGACAGATATAATAACTATTCAGTAAGAATTTTAATAATCTTTGCAAATTGACGGAATTAATATAAAAAGACATTGGAAAAGACAATAAAAGAAACATTAGTACCTTTATACGAAACTGACTTTGGGCAAGCATATTTAGGCGATAGTTTAAATATCATGAAGCATTTCCCAGACAGTTCAATTAATCTGATATTGACATCACCACCCTTTGCCCTTACTAGACAAAAGGAGTATGGGAACAAATTAGAGCAAGAATATATTGACTGGTTTATGCAATTCTCGAAAGAGTTTTACAGACTTTTAAAAGACGATGGTTCTTTAGTCATAGATTTGGGAGGTGCTTACTTACCAGGACATCCTGTTAGAAGCATTTATCAATATGAGCTACTTGTCCGACTTTGTAGAGAACAAAAATTCTTCTTAGCTCAAGAATTCTTTCATTATAACCCTGCCCGTCTCCCAACACCTGCTGAATGGGTAACAGTAAGACGTGTTAGAGTAAAGGATAGCGTTAATGTTGTTTGGTGGCTTTCAAAAACAGAGAATCCTAAATCAGACAATAGGCAAGTTTTAAAGCCATATAGCGAAAGCATGAAAGCACTTTTGAAAAATGGTTATAAAGCTCAAATGCGACCAAGCGGACATGATATTTCGGATAAATTCGGTAATGATAATGGAGGTGCAATCCCTCCAAATTTACTTGAATTAGCAAATACAGAAAGTAACAGCTATTACATGAAACGTAGCAAAGAGTTAGGTGTAAAATCTCATCCAGCAAGGTTTCCAAAAGAGTTTGCTGACTTTTTTATTAAGTTCACAACGAATGAAGGAGACTTAGTTCTTGACCCTTTTGCTGGCAGCAATACAACTGGTTCATCAGCAGAAAAACTTGAACGCAAATGGATAGCAATAGAAATTAGTAATATTCTAACCAAATTTAAGTTTGCAGCGTGAAATGATTGAAACTTTGCAAAGAGGATGGAACAAAAACCTCAATAATATTTTTCAAAGTGTTGAGAAGGAACTCACAGTTTCAAGTCCATATATTTCAGATGTTGGAGCAGAATTTTTATTGAAAAATATTTCAAAGAAATTTATGGAAAATGGAGTTTTGAATTTTATTACTGATTTATCTCCGAGAAATATTTATCAAGGTTCAACAGACCCAAAATCATTTCAGCTTCTTTTCAATTCGATAAATTCAATTCAACTTTTTCATCTTCCAAGATTACATGCTAAAGTTTATATCAGTGATAATGAAAAGGCAATTGTTACATCAGGAAATCTTACGGCTGGAGGTATTTATAACAACTTTGAATATGGTGTTTTCATAAATCAAAATTCAAAAGTTTCTATAATCAAAAATGATTTGTTGAGTTATGCTAATCTTGGAGCAATAATTAATTCTGAAGAAATTGACAGCTACTGTGAAATTTCTGAAGAAATAAGAAAAATTTATAAGCAAAAAGAAAAATCTTCAAAAAATGAGATTGAAATAAAGTTTAAAAAAGCAATCACAAAAGCTAATGATGAACTTATCAGAGCAAGATTAGCTGGCGGGGCATTACATTCTGTTTTTGAAAGAACAATTTTATATCTACTTCAAAAAAATGGACCTTTACCTACTATTATAATTCATAAATTGGTCGAAGAAATTCACCCTGACTTATGCGACAATAATATAGATAGGGTAATTGATGGAGTTAATTTTGGTAAAAAATGGAAACATGCCGCCAGAACTGCACAGCAACATTTAAAGAAAAAAGGGTTAGCAACAATTGAAAATGGTTTATGGAAAATGATTTAGCTATTATGAACATTGAGTTAATTTCCTCTATTGTCAATGCGGTTCAAGAGGACAGATGGAATATTGAGATTAAAGAAATTTATTCTCCAAATAACTTTTCAGCAATTATTTATAACGAAACAAAACAAGTTCGATTATGCATTTATATTTGGCATTTAATTCAAAATGGTGGTGCTGCAAGAGCACCTGATGAATATCGGATTCAAATAACAGGTGCAAGCCATTTTGAACAACATGCAGGTGAAAAAACCGTAATTCTTGGTTGGTGGGATTCTGTTGGAGTCTTTGCAGGTTTCGATTATACAAAACATACTGGTAAACTTGGCTTTTCACCTTCAATGCAAATTCGTGAAGAATCGTTACGTAAAGCTCTTATTAATGGCTTTTCACCTTGCAATAAAGGCAATAATGAAATTGCAGTAGCTTTTAGACCTGATTTTTTTGTAAATTATATACAATGTTTAGACCAACTTCATAGCTTTGGAACATCTACCAAGGACTTCAAAGTTTTAGAAGAAGTGTCAGACCAACCTCTTGAACTTAATACAGAGCTAATTCAACAGGTAAGTAAGAAAAGACAAATAGCAGTAATTCAATTGAGCAAAAAACTTCGAGACACAAGTTTCAAAGCAAGGGTGCTTAATGCTTACGGAAACAAGTGTGCTTTTAGCGGGTTACAATTAAAACTTGTAGATGCCGCACATATACTCCCTGTTAGTCATGACAGTTCCTCTGATGATACCGCAAACGGCATTGCACTTTCAGCATTATATCACAGAGCTTATGACAGAGGTATTGTAACTTTTAATGAGCAGTATCAGACTGTGGTTAATACTTCTGAAATGCAAAAGTTAAAAGAAATTGGTTTTGATGGAGGCATGGCTAAATTTATTAAAGATTTACGACCAATAATCAATGTTCCTCCTGCAATCACAGACAGACCTAACATCAATTTTATTAAAGAGGCTAATTTATTAAGAGGCTGGAAGATTTAATCAAAATTGTCAATGAAAAAAAACACGAACGGCAATATTCTGTACGTTACGTCACTTTCAACATTTTTGCGAAGCTTCCATCACCTACCTCCGCTATATTCAAACCTTAATTAACTCAATCTACCAATTAACCAATTGACCAATTAACTCAATAAACCAATTAACCAAAATCCTCAATAGGGTCGTCAAAATCATCATGCATAATAAATAAGCCTTTTGCACAGCCAAATTTTCGTTCTTTGATATGCTCTTTTTTATGTTTTTCTTTTATGAAATCCACAAAATCATTAACCTCCTTGAGCAAAGAGGGTGGTAATGAACTTATTTTTGTAATTAACATAGATGTTGTCATAATCAGAATTATTTTATGCAAAGATACAAAAAATAATGTTGCACTTCTATTTTGCACTTTTTTTTTCGTAAAAACATTCATTTTCTTTGCGCGAAATATCCAAACTTAGCATCCGCTATCCTCAAACCTCAATTAACTCAATCAACCCAATTAACTAATTAACTCAATTAACTCAATCAACCAATTAACTCAACCTGTCCCGTACACGTACCTGTCCCGTACACGCAGTGTCGGGAGTGTCGGGATCAACCAATTCCCTATACTCCACTCTTTCCATAATTTCAGGAACATTCCGATTGTTTCTCACATTGTTCGCAGCTTTCGAAACCGTGTAGGCGGTCATATCTTCTGCGTTATAAGGCTGTATCAGGGAAACTATTTCAGTGGGAGTCAAGGTCGGGTTCAGCCATTGCTGTTCATCTTGTGGAGAAAGAATCAGCGGCATACGCTTTTTGGTGTTATGGATGCGTTCCATCAGCGGATTTGCTGCGGTGGTGATTATGCTGAAGGTGTTGCGGATTTCACCTGTGGTTTTGTCCACCCAGGTGTCGTAAACACATCCCAAAGAAAAGATGTCGTTGCTTTTGGTGTGAATAAAATAGGGATATTTCGCCTTATGTACTTCGTGCCATTCATAAAAACCCGTAACACCCAACAAACACCGCTGCGAAGCGATGCACTTGCGAAACGATGGTTTTTGAAACACCGTTTCGCCCACGGCATTCAGGGTTTTGTTTTGAATATCTTTGGCAGCATGGCTGTCGTTTATCCAAAAAGGAATCAATCCCCATTCAAAAAGAAACATGCCATCGTGTTTGATGATAGGCAAGAGCGGATTCGAAAAACCATTCACAAAATAGTAGGTGGGCATATCTATGGGCGAAGTTCTTTCGCTCCAATCGGGCGGCAAAAGTTCTTTATAGCGTTCGGCATATTTCTGCTGACGATGTTCTAAAAAAGCGATACTGTAACACATTTCATTCGTTGTTTAAATTATTTTCTTCCAAAATCGGCAGGAATTTCTCCCCACGCTTCTGTTTCCCATTTCAATATTTTCGTAGTATAGCTGTTGTTCTTGAGCCAAAACTCTGCCCGTTCAATCAGTTCGAAAATCTCGGAATTATTATCGGTTTCCAACAATTTGGTGTTCGCAAAAGCATCTTTCACCCATTTGATGGCGGTCATGCTATCGCTATAAATAGGCAAATCGCTGTTCCGTTGTTTCAAAAGTGCCAAGGCATGCACTATTGCCAAAAACTCTCCGATATTATTGGTAGCATCCTGAAAAGGACCTTTGCGAAAAATCACCTCCTTAGTGTTGGTCACCACGCCTTGATATTCCATCACTTTTGTTTTGGTGTTCCATGCCGCATCCACACTGATACTTTTCAAAATGGGTTTCCCTTTCGTTTTTGAACTTTTTGTTGCTACTGCATTTGTCTTTTTATAAATATAGGCATTACTGTTGCCAGCATAAGCAACTTCCGCTTCCATGCGTGTTTCAAAAGCCTTATATGCAGCACCTTCGAACTTAATAATTTGGGCTTCGCAGTCGTCCCAAGAGGTGTAAATCCCCGGATTTCGACCTTTCCAAACCACATAAAATTTTTGTTTCTTCATTTTTTTTAATAAAATTTCTATTGGATTCAAAAAAACAGTGTAAATTTACATCAAAATTCATTACCAGCCATGAAAAAATATATTTATTTAAGTATCATTGTTATGATGATGCTCGCATCTTGTTCAAAACAAAAAGTTTTCGAAAAATATATAGACATCGAAAACTATAAGTGGAAACGCACCAATGTTATCAAATTTGATGTGCCCATCGAAGATGTTACAACGAATTATGATGTAACGCTTGCCATTCGCCACACAAGCTACTATCCTTATGCGAATATCCGCGTAAATGTAACCACCACCTATCCTGCCGGAGATATGCGCACCAAAGACCATAATGTGTTTTTGCGCAATACCGACGGAACTTTCAAAGGCGAGGGTGCCGGCGACCTTTGGGATATCACCTATCCTGTGATGACGGATGTTACTTTCCCTGAAAAAGGAACCTATATCTTCGAAGTACAGAATGTGATGCCCATCATTGAACTAAGCGACATTATGGATGTTGGATTGATTATCAGAAAAGCCAAAAAAACCAACTAAGTGCTTGCCATCTCCAACCATATTCGCCAAACGCTGAAAACGCTTCCCGACAAACCCGGGGTGTATCAGTATTACGACAAACAGGGAACGATTATTTATATTGGCAAAGCCAAAAGCCTCAAAAAACGTGTCCGCAGCTATTTCAAAACGGAGGCAGTTAGTTCGGGCAAGCTAAGCGTGTTGGTCAAAAAGATAGTCGAAATAAAATATATTATTGTTGACACCGAATATGACGCGCTACTGTTAGAAAACAATCTGATTAAAAAATATCAGCCGCGCTACAATGTGATGTTGAAGGATGACAAAACCTATCCGTGGATTTGCATTAAAAACGAACGATTTCCGCGCATACTTGTTACCCGCAATCTCATCAAAGATGGCTCCGAATATTTTGGTCCTTATGCTTCCGTTCGAATGATGAATACCTTGCTCGAATTGGTGTACCAACTCTTTCAAATTCGAACATGCAGCTTCAATTTATCGGAAGAAAACATCAAACGCAAGCGGCACAAACTCTGCCTGAAATATCATATCGGCAACTGCAAAGGACCTTGCGAAGGGCTTCAAGAAGAAGACGATTACAATGCCGTTATTGCGAATATAAAGGAAATTATCAAAGGAAATATCAATAGTGTTCAGCAGCAATTAAAGAAGACGATGTTAGCGTATGCCGCTGATTATGAATTCGAGCGTGCACAATATGTGAAAGAAAAAATTGAATTGCTCGAAAAATATCAAAGCAAGTCAACGGTAGTGAATTCAAGCATCAGCAATGTGGATGTGTTCAGTATTATTTACGATGAACAATCGGCTTTTGTGAATTTCTTGAAAGTTGTTGATGGTGCCATTGTTCAAGCTCATACTGTTGAATTGAAAAAGAAATTGGATGAAACCGATGTCCAACTCTTGGAATTTGCCATTGCCGATTTGCGCGAACGTATGAAAAGTAATTCTTCGGAGATTATTATTCCTTTTGATTTGAGCATAAAGATTCCCAATGTAAAAATAACGATTCCACAAAAAGGAGATAAGAAGAACCTTTTAGATTTGTCGCTTCGCAATGCCAAATATTTTAAACTCGATAAAGAAAAACAGAAGGAACTTGTAGATCCCGACAGGCATGTGAATCGTATTATGGAACAAGCCATGAAGGATTTGCATTTGGATGCGCTGCCCGATCATATTGAATGTTTCGACAATTCGAACACGCAAGGAACTTATCCTGTGGCTGCCGTGGTCGTGTTTAAAAATGCGCATCCTGCCAAAAACGAATACCGTCATTTTAATATCAAAACCGTAGAAGGTCCTAACGACTTTGCCTCTATGGAAGAGGTGGTGTATAGGCGTTACAAACGATTGCTCGACGAGGACCAAGCCCTCCCAAAGCTAATTATTGTGGATGGGGGCAAAGGACAGTTGAGTTCTGCCGTGTCGAGCCTCGAAAAGCTTGGACTCTCCACAAAAATACCTATTATTGGTATCGCAAAAAAACTTGAAGAGATTTATTTCCCCGGAGATTCTATTCCTCTTTATATTGATAAGAAATCGGAAACGCTCAAATTGATACAACAACTCCGTGACGAAGCCCATCGTTTTGGCATTACCCATCATAGAAACAGGCGACAAAAAGCGACCATAAAATCCGTATTAACCGATATTGATGGTATTGGTTACGAATCTGCACAAAAGCTCTTACGCAAGCTGAAATCTGTACAAAACATCAAAAAAGCTTCTTTTGAAGACCTGAAAGCGATAGTAGGAAAACAAAGAGCGGAAATCTTAATAAACTATTTCGAAAAGAAAGAATAGCGCTAATTATTCAAATTAAATTAATTTTGCCAATCTCTAAATACGCAACATGAAAAACCCTTCTATCCTTATTTTGTCTTCAATCCTTCTATTTTCTATAGTGATAGGCTGTCGAAGTGTTCGAGATAAAAACAACCCCGTTACCCCAATAAACGAGATAACACTTCCCGATGCAGAACTTTGTAAGAATAACAATCGTTTTGCCTTAGACTTATTTAAAAATATCAACAGCAAATCGCAAAACACCTTTTTCTCTCCTTACAGTATTTCTGCTGCCATCGCCATGACGTATGCCGGTGCACGAAGCGAAACGGAAAAACAAATCAAGGATGTGTTTCATTTTGGTTCAAATAACACAGATCTATACAATAAATATAATGCATTGCTTCGCTATATAAACAGTTTAAATGCACCCGAACTTCTCTATATCTATACGACGAACTCCATTTGGGCACAAAAAGATTTTAAGTTTAAACCTGCTTATATTGAAATCCTTCGCAGCAAATTCAACTCCGAACTTAAACTCCTCGATTTTATCAAAGACCCTGAGAAAAGTCGTATCCAAATCAACACTTGGGTTGAACAACAAACCAATCAAAAGATAATAGATCTTATCCCTCCGGGCATGATTGATCAACTTACACGTCTTGTATTGGTCAACGCTATCTATTTTAAGGCTGCTTGGGATATGCCTTTTAATGAAAAAGCTACAAAAAAAGAAGGCTTTTTTATTAACAACTCCGATTCTGTTTTATCGGATTTTATGATTGCAGAAAACATGTACAAGCTTTATCAGGATAAGACCTACACCGCCATCGAAGTGCCGTACGCTAAAGCCAAATTATCTATGTTGCTGATACTGCCAAGTTCAAAAGATGGATTAGTTGAACTTCAAAAACAATTGAATATAGCGTTTTACTCCAATATCCTCGACATGCTATCCCCCGTCAAAGTCAAACTTCATTTACCCACTTTTACTATTGAATCCGAGTTTGAATTAGGTGCCATGCTCAAAGCAATGGGCATGAATGATGCCTTTTCTGATGCCGCTGATTTTAGTGGAATGACAGGCAAAAAAGATTTAAAAATCAGCAAAGTTGTCCACAAGACTTTCATACATGTAAACGAAGCCGGAACTGAAGCTGCTGTAGCTACAGCAGTTATTATTCGCTTGAAAACATCTCCTGCCAAAGTTTTGGCGCTAAAAATAGATCATCCTTTTATGTTTATTATTAAAGAAAATACCTACAATTCCATTATTTTTGCCGGCACAATGTATAATCCAACACGATAACACATGAACAATTTTAAACTGATACAAACCTCCGGTTGGTCCGATTATGAACTTATAGATACCGGTGGATACGAAAAACTCGAACGCTTCGGCGAATTCACTATTTCTCGCCCGGAACCGCAAGCCTGTTGGAACAAAACCCTTTCGCCCACCGAGTGGGACAGCTTGACCCACGCTATGTTTATCAAATCTTCCGACAAAGAACGCAATAGCGAAAAAGGCCAATGGGTAATGCTCAAAAAAATGAAAGAACAGTGGTTTATCAACTATGCCTATAAAGAAATGAAACTCCGCTTTCGTCTTGGATTGACATCCTTCAAGCATCTTGGCATCTTTCCCGAACAGGCAGACAATTGGAATTATATTTTTGATTCCATAAAAGAAATAAATGTGACACAACCCAAGGTGCTAAACCTCTTTGCATACACCGGTGGTGCTTCTCTTGCTGCAAAAGCTGCAGGTGCTGATGTCGTTCATGTTGATTCAGTAAAACAAGTGGTCAATTGGAGCCACGAAAACATGGAAGCCTCCGGTTTGCATGGTATTCGTTGGGTGGTTGAAGATGCAATGAAATATGTGAAACGAGAGCTTCGTCGAGGAAACAAATATGAAGGCATCATTCTCGATCCTCCTGCTTATGGCAGAGGTCCCGACGGGGAAAAATGGGTATTGGAAGAACAAATCAACGAACTCATGGCACATTGTTCCGAATTGCTGAATCCCGAAAAAGCTTTCATTGTCGTAAATCTATATTCTATGGGGTTTTCGGCTCTTGTAGTACACAATTTGTTGAAATCATTTGTCAAAAATATCCAACATGAAGAATATGGAGAATTATATTTCAAGGATAAATCAGGCAATGATTTGCCTTTGGGCACTTTTGTTAGAGCGAAAACGTTTTGAAATAGTGTCAATAAATAAAAACTAAGAGAGATGTTCGTAGCATATAATTTCATAGATATTCTAATCAACCTTGTGTTGGCATTGATAATGCTCGGCATAGGTTTGTCTCTTAGGATTTCTAATTTTAAAGGGATTTTTATGCATCCGCGATCTTTAATAACCGCTTTGACTGTCCAACTGTTTATTATTCCAATTATAGCCTTTTGCATTGCATGGATTTCTGCCTTGACAGATTCTGAAAAGGTCGGCATCGTCATCGTTTCTCTATGTGCAAGCGGTGCTTCTTCAAATTTAATCACGCATCTGTTTAAAGGAAATGTGCCTTTGGCAATTTCCATGACAACGATTAACAGCTTCATCACTCTGATTAGCATTCCTCTCATGACCAATCTTGCTTTATATTTCTTTATGGGTGTTGGCAAAGATATTCGACTACCGGTGCTGGAAACTATTTTACAAATATTCATGATAACTATAGTTCCTGCATGTATTGGTATAATAATCCGTATGAAAAAAGAAAGGTTGGCACTAAAAACAGAACGCCCTTTGAAGTTTATCTTACCTGTTTTGTTGGCGTTAGTTTTTACATTAAAGATTTTTTTAGGCAAAACAAGTGGTGGTACGGGAATTACTTTAACGGAGACACTTCAGATTATTCCTTTTATGCTGTTACTAAACTTTATGGCGATGTTTGCAGGCTTTCTAATCGCAAGATTGATTAAATTGTCTTTTTCTGACCAATTCACTATCGCCATTGAAGTTGGGCTGCACAATACAGCACTGGCATTGCTCATTGCAGGTACTATTTTAAGAGATGTTGCGATGGAAAAACCGGCAGTAGTGTATGCAATGTTTTCGTTTTTCACCGTAGTACTATTTGTGTATTTCATTAAGCTTGTTTTTAAGAGTAAATAGTACTCACCATTCTTCACTCTTCCATTCTCAATTCATTAATATCTACCATAGCTCAACCACCTTTTCAAAGCACTGCACAACTGCCTTCTTCCCGGTAATAAAATTTGTCAACTTTTGCAATAAACATGATAATACCGAAGCGGTATTACGAGGAAAAAGAGAAGTGATTCGAAGATGAGTTTAGCGAAGCTAATTTTTAGAATTCCAGTCTATTTCTGTCCGTGAATTAACACCTCGGTAGCTCCTATGCCATACTTTGCAATGGAAGCATCAAAATATTCTATCATGCTGTATTGGTCGAAAATCTTTTTCAATTCTATCTTTAGGATACCTGCCCCCACGCCATGAATAAAAACCACGCGGTGAAGATTTTCCGCTATGGCACTCTCCAAACAACGGGTGAAATAATCTAACTGAAGCTGCAACTTCTCATGATTTCCCAAGGTCTCTGGATATTCGCATAAGGCTTCGATGTGCAGGTCAACCTCCGCAAAATCATCTTCCACTTTGTGTTTGCGGATGAGTGGTTCGGCTTTGATTTGAGGTTCAGAAGTCTTTGCTTGGGTTGGTGTCGGTTCGGCATCTTTCACAAAGATAACAGGAGCATCAAAAAGCTTCTGAATATATGCACGGCTGCTAAACACATTGTTGATACTATAGTTATCTTCCTTTAATAACTTCAACATTTTAATCTTGTAATCTGTATTAATCGGAGGAATCATATCTTCAAGGGAATCTTTGAAGAACAAAATCTGCATGGCACCGCTGTTAAAATATTCAAGCTCATCGCGATTGAACACTTCGATGCTTTTTTCCGAATACCTTTCAATATTGCCATAGTCTATGCCGAAATATTTCGATTTATCTCTCACAAAAAGTGAATAGATGAGGTCATAACCTGTATTGTTCAACAAATAGACTTCCACATCGCCGATGATGAGGTTCTTTTGGTCGTCGGGGACAAAAGCAATATAGATGCCTTCGGGAATGTCGAAAGGTCTGTTATCCTTGTTCTCCGGTTTTTTTTGATTGACAGCCGCAGCTTCTTGAATAGCTTGCTTATTATTTTCCACTTCATAATGTTCAGAAAAATAACGCTCGCCGACTGTGTTGCTCGTTATCAATACGAGGTCTTTTGCCAAAACGGGCATGTCGAAACCATCGTCAACAGACACATGCACCATCGTATTGCTCAAAATTTTACTTATAATGCCGCCGCCTTTTTCGTTCAGAAACTTAACCTTGTCGCCTATATTGAATTTCATGTGTTTTTTTCTTCAAAATTAATGATTAATTTGGTACGTAAGCAAAAAAATTATGCATAATAGCAATTTTAATTCAGTTGACTCTATAAGCCCTATGATTTCCTATGAGTATATCTGTATTAAGATTAGACTTGTAGGATAACAAATAGCTTGAGGAGTTAGCTCATAGGTTATTCTTTAATCAGTTTGGCTTTGTAGCTATATCCGCTCGAAATGGCTTCTACACTATAGACACCTTGCGCAAATTCATGCAGGGATATCATTGCCTTGTTCACCCCTGTAAAGTCCTTCATATAAACTTCTCTGCCTAAAATGTCACGAATCAGTATGCGTGTTGAAGCATCTTTTTGTGGCAAATCAATGGTCAGCACATCGCTTGCGGGATTGGGATAAAGATTGAGTGCCAAATTGTTTTCATGACTATCAACAGCGAAGTCGGCAGGAGTGAGATCATGATAGCGCACGGTCAACACGCCCATACGGTCGGTGATTTGCAACACAGGCTCGTTCAACTGTTGCGCCAGCCATTTATATTCGGTTTCGGTGCGCGAAATAGGGAAGCCAAAGCTAACGGTATCTAAATAAACCGTGTCCACATAGTCAATGATAGATTTGACACGCATCACAGTGAACGTATCGTGAGGCAAATAGAGCGTTCCCCATCCGTCCACAAAGTTGATGCGATGACGTTTTTCACCATAATACCCTACCCCCGGAATGTTGGCACCATATTTTGAATCGCAGGAATCAATGCTGCCAAAGGTGATGGGGAATTTATAGCGTATATCGGGATTGTTGAGCGTCAGAGGCAATCCAATTCCATTAATGGTAAGTCCAACGCCAACTTCGGCAAATTGGGTACTGGAGTTTTTTAGAAACGAATAGGTGTCGGTGATTTGCAACATGGGGATAGCCGCCAAACTTTGTTTGGTGGCGACAGTGGCTAAATGAGCTTGGTCAAAAGGATTGCTATAAGCGATATTGTAGGTTAAAGGCGTGGAAAAAACACTCAAAAAGGTGTCTTGCACATTGCCATTGGAAGTCAAAGCGGTGAAATCCCAAACGAAGTCGGCTCCTGTAGCAATGTAAGCAATACCATTGATACCAATGGCGGTGTGCAAAGGGATGATGTTGCCGGGGGAGGGCATATTGGAGTTGTTGATGGTGGTTTGCGACTGAACAGACAATACAGCAAGCAACAAAAAAAGAAATAATATGAATTTATTCATGGCATATTTTTTTGCAAAGATATGAAATAATATGTTTACAACGATATTTTTTTTGGTTATCATTAAATCGGCAAGCAGATAATAATACCATTACTTTCTATAATTTCATTCATGCCAAATTGGCATAAGTACGTCCAAGTTTTCTCAAAGGTGTTCCATGTTTTCCAAAAGTAGTTCCATGTTTTCTGATAGTAGTTCCATGTTTTAAACTTGGTGATCCAAATTTTGGCAAGATGGCTATCCAAACTCAAAACTCCTGATCAGGGTCAAAAAAACAAATCTATTCCTGTTGTTATACCATAAAATGGACATGTCCGTGCACGGATGTAATTAGCAAAGTTATTTAAAATCTGTTTATCGTAATCACTATTCGTAGCAAAAAAATTTTATACTCAATAGTATTAATCAAGATGCGTACAAAACATATTATTTACCTATCTTGATTAATCAAGATGCATTTAAAAGATATTATTTACCTATTTTGATTAATCAAGATGCGTTTAAAACATATTATTTACCTATCTTGATTAATCAAGATGCGTTTAAAAGATATTATTTAT
>CAIWVT010000066.1 GCA_903916135.1 uncultured bacterium | reverse complement strand
TACCTTCTACCTTCTACCTTCTACCTTCTACCTTCTACCTTCTACCTTCTACCTTCTACCTTCTACCATTTATCCTTTTACCTTTTACCTTTTACCATCTACCTTTTACCTCACACCTTCAACTTCCTATACTTAATCCTCTTTGGTCCCACATCTCCCAATCGTTTCTTTTTATTCTCCTCATATTCCGAATACGAACCTTCAAAATAATACACCTGTGAATCCCCTTCAAAAGCTAAAATATGCGTTGCGATACGATCTAAAAACCATCTATCATGCGAAATCACAACGGCGCAGCCTGCAAAATTCTCCAAGCCTTCTTCCAATGCCCGCAGCGTGTTCACATCAATATCGTTGGTCGGCTCATCCAACAGCAACACATTGGCTTCCTGTTTCAATGTCAGCGCCAAATGCAGACGGTTGCGTTCTCCACCCGACAGCACTCCGGCTTTCTTACCCTGATCAGGTCCTGTGAAATTAAAACGCGAAACGTACGCCCTTGAGTTCATCGTGCGATTGCCCAAAATAATATTTTCGTTACCTTCCGTAATCACCTCCCAAACATTCTTCTCAGGATCAATCTCCACATGCGCCTGATCCACATAAGCAATCTTCACCGTAGCACCCACTTTAAACGTTCCCGTGTCAGGATTCTCCAAACCCATCATCATCCGAAAGAGCGTGGTCTTCCCCGCACCATTCGGACCAATAACACCCACGATACCACCCGGAGGCAGCATAAACGACAAGTTCTCATATAATAATTTATCGCCGTATGCCTTCGAAACATTTTGTGCTTCCACCACCACATCACCCAATCGCGGTCCGTTGGGGATAAATATTTCCAACTTCTCTTCTTTTTGTTTGGTATCTTGCGCCAACATACTCTCATAAGATTTCAAACGTGCCTTGCCTTTTGCCTGACGCGCTTTCGGAGCCATACGCACCCATTCCAACTCCCGCTCCAATGTCTTGGCACGTTTGCTTGCGGTTTTTTCTTCCGATTGCATACGTTTGGTCTTCTGCTCCAACCATTCCGTATAATTTCCTTTCCATGGGATGCCTTCCCCACGGTCGAGTTCCAATATCCATCCCGCCACATTATCCAAGAAATACCTGTCATGCGTAACAGCTATGACGGTTCCTTTATACTGCTGCAAATAATGCTCCAACCATTCCACCGATTCCGCATCCAAATGGTTGGTAGGCTCATCCAACAACAAAATATCGGGTTCCGACAACAGCAAACGACACAATGCCACGCGACGACGTTCCCCTCCCGAAAGATTCTCTATCGGAGTTTCACTCTCAGGACAACGCAACGCATCCAAAGCCCGTTCCAGTTTGGTGTCCAATTCCCATGCTTCATGTTGATCCAACAACTCGGTCAACTGCCCCTGACGGTCAATCAGCTTCGTCATTTCATCATCCGTCATCGGTTCCGCAAACTTATTATTCACCGCCTCATACTCCGCCAGCATATCCACTATGGGCTGCACGCCTTCCTGAACAATTTCTTTCACCGTTTTGCTATTGTCCAACTTGGGTTCCTGTTCCAGATAACCAACCGAATAGCCGGGCGAAAAAGTAACCTCCCCATTAAACGACTTTTCAACCCCTGCAATGATTTTCAACACAGTGGACTTGCCCGAACCGTTCAAGCCAATCACTCCGATTTTTGCGCCATAATAAAATGAAAGATAGATATCTTTCAACACTTGTTTGTTGGGTGGATACGTCTTACTAACGTTCACCATCGAGAAAATTATTTTTTTATCGTCTGCCATGAGGAATTTTTGATTTATGATTTAATGATTTTAGATTTATAATTGGTGATAATTACCTTTTACCTTTTACCTTATACCTTTTACCTTATACCTTTTACCATTTACCATTTACCAATTAATGATTTTAGATTTATAACTGATGTTTCCCATAACCATATTTTCTTTAACCTTAGTAGAATTGATAAACGTGGTAAAATTGACCTTATTACCTTATTTCTTCTGAGATTAAGATAATACGCTTAGGGTTGTGGTGTCTATCGTTTCTGTGATTTTAGATTTTAGATTTTGGAAATTGTTTTTATTGATTAATTATGTAACATTTGTTTAAGTTCCTCCAAGCTAATCGGAGTAGGTTTGACAATTGCGTTTTCGTAATCCTCTATGCTTTTCAAAATAGCAGGATTCGTTATCTCATTCGATGGTATTTCTTTTACTTTTTTGATAAAAGAAACATTTTTAAAAAACTCTTCAGCAAAAGACTTTTTATTTTCGGCAATTTCAATTATGTATTTCATAGTGATTTATGATTTGTGATTTTAGAATTGTGATTTGAGATGATAACTTTTACTTGCTCAATTATGAATAAAAAATCCTCCTAAGCAGAAAATTTTATTCTACCGTTAATCCTTTGATTCGTTCGAAATGTTTTTTATTTAATGTTTTTATAGGTTGATTGTTTACAAGGCAAGTAGCAGCTATAAAGATATCTCTAAATTCTATTATTTGATTACTTTTGCGCAACTGATGAAAGAGTTTTGCTGCCTTTTTTGCAACTTCTTCATTAAAAGACAACACACCTATATCTTCTGTAAGAACCTTGATGTCATTTATCTTTTCTTCAGTAGTGGCTCCCATATATAATTCATAGAGAGTAACCGACGTAACATATAATTGTAGATGGTCAGGAAGTTTATAAAGCGTCGTTTTCGATTTGTTTTTCGCTCTTAGAAACTCAATAAATATCGAAGTATCAATCACCATGTTTCAACACTCCATTGGTTAAAAAGATTTCCATTATCTTTAAATGCTTTAATATCATCATCCGACCATGTCGAAACAGATAATATCTTTTTCTTATACTCCATAAGATGGGTATCTTTATGCGCACTTTTCCTGCTTAATAAAAAATCAATGAAATCATTAATCTCTTTTTTTGATGTTTTATCAAGCAAACTATATTTTATCGAAATGTCTGTCATAGTATATTTTTTTTAGATTTTACAAAATTACACAATTTAAAATTATCTATAACCACAAAACGAAGTTTTATCTTTATTTCTTTGAATAATGATAATATAATGCCTGCCATGAAAGCATTTGCTCAAAATTCATTCATGAAGCAAAATGAAAAAGGTAGGATTTATTTATTGATGATGTATAGGCTGAGCCAAAACAGATAGATAGGAATGATGAGGTTGGAACCTCAGCCGACAGGAATAAAACACAAGAATTTCAAATCCTTGAGAGTGGGAGAAGTATTAATTTCCAATTAATGTCTATTCAATACCTCAGCAATTGAATCCATACGTTTATATTCCCTAGCAATTGCATCTTGACGGGCTTGTGCCTTCATCGCCAATGCAGTTGAATCAAGACGTTGTTGTGCTCGTACTCTTCCAGTAGACCAGTTAGAAGAATTATTATTCCGTTCTTGATTTGAATATTGAACTTGATTGGTTGAAGAGGTGTTTACCGAACCATAATTTGACCTATTTGAAAAATAAAACGAAATTTGATTTCTATCTTTATAAATATAAAAGTTTAATAAACCATTAGTTATCGCAATCGTACTTCCAGAATTATCAATTTTTCCAACTAATCCTATTTTTATAGCTATTGCATCAGCTATTGCATTCATTATATCAATTTTCTTCTCTAATGCCTTACCACTAAAACTTAAAGTATAATCTGCCCCACTAAGCAATGCACTGGTATTAGAGTTGTTTTCATAATGATCAAAAACTTGCTGGTTATAATATCCACCTCTATTTGCACTATACTGCCTTACTGTTCTATAAATTGGTTTTTGTGATGAAATATCTTGAGTAAATGAATAGCTAATTTGATTAATAAATACTAATTTATCTAGCTCTTCTTGCGCAGATGTTGTAGCCCTTGAACCATAAACTGCTAAATGAACTGTTCCATCAGGAATAGCATTGTCAATATCAGAAAAAACTGTTTTTTCGTTTAATTTTCTAAAGCTTCTTGAATCAGTGCCTTCTAAAAACTTTTCTACTACAATTGGAATATCAAAATAATCAGATTCTATAATTGAAGATCTAATTCTATCAAAATCAACACTAATTTTATCAAACTGTGGATTGACAATATATTTGCCTTTTTTATCAATTATACCCCATTTGCTTGCCGAACAAACAAAAGCAATATCATTATAAAAGTATGTCCCATTTTCAAATTGGGGGTTAATAACATACTTGCCTTCTTTATCAATATAGCCTACTTTACCATCCGTACTTATAACAGGTGCAATATTATTATCAATTGAAAACGACATAGCGCTTTTAAATTGCGGATTGATAACTATTTTCCCTTCCTTATTTATAAAACCACATAATGAACCTTGTATAATAATAGCCATACCATTTATAAAATCATCTGCATTATCAAACTGCGGGTTTATAATATATTTCCCGGTTTTATCAATATAACCATATTTCTTTCCATCATAAACATTAGATAACCCTTCTGAAAATGAATTTGCTCTTTGAAATTGACAGGGTACAATTAACTCTCCTTTTTCATTAATGAAACCCCACAATGTTTCTCCTTTTTCTTTATCTGTTTTAGCAACTGATGCCATACCTTCAACAAATGGGTTCGCATAATCAAATTGGGCAGGAATTTTTGTTTTTCCAGAAATATCAAGATAACCCCATTGTTCCCCAATTTTTGCTAAAGCAAGACCCTCATTGAATACACCGCAATACTGGCATTGTTCAGCCGTAAATTTTACTTCACCTTTCTTGTCAATAAACTGTGGTTTGCCATTTTCAGCGACAACACAAGCGTAGCCTTCTGAAAATGAAGTTGCATGTTTATAAGTTGGATTAATAATGTATTTCCCATCTTCACCTATATATCCGTATTTACTATCGGGGGATGATACTAATGCCATCCCATTAACAAATACATTAGCTTGCTTAAATTGAGGATTAATTACTATTTTGCCCTCCTTGTCAAGGTATCCCCACAAATCACCTGCTTTGTAAGGTATGAGTTTAAGCTCATGTGTTTTGTTTCCACAGGAACAAATAGTCATCATGACTAATACAATAAGTAATATTTTTTTTGCTTTCATAAAATATATTTTTTAGATTATTAATTCAATTTTAATATTTGATTATTCAGTGCTTCACTTATGTCATTGTTGAAAAATATGTCAATTTGATTCTTTCTTAAAGCATCATAAAGGTAAGGATTATTCGAGCCGCAATCTGATGGAATTGTTATCCTGTTAATTCCTGCTTTACTTATTATATCAAAAGTCATTTTATTTATATTTACTTTAAAAGTCATAATGTTATTTTCGTCACCATCCTTTTTTGCAACAAGATCATAAATCACAAAAGGATATTTTTGCTCTGTATTGTCATAGAGATACACTGTTTTATTGGACATAAAACCCATGTTACAGAAATTAGAATATATTAAAAATTCAAAAGCGTAAGTATCATATATTTTTTCTGCTCTAATGGCAGATTTAATAAAGAAATCCCAACAACTACCTATTAAAACATAATAGGTAGTTGTATCCATGGTTAATATCCAATTATCACGTAATAATATTTCCTTTTCTTTTTTCGAGTTGAATAACTTAAGATTATTTTCAATACTTCCTTTAACAGACATAAAATTTTGAGGAGG
>CAIWVT010000065.1 GCA_903916135.1 uncultured bacterium | reverse complement strand
CGAAGATTTCCCATTGGATTTGGATAAAGTTCTTTTGGTGTTTTTACTTGTGCTAAAACTGTAAATCCAGTTGTGAGCATTACTGCTAATAAAATTAATTTTAAGGTTTTCATAATTTAATAATTGATTTAAGGTTTAATATTTGTTTTTTTTGTTTTTAATAAAATATATTTCTTTTTCGATTGTGATTGCATTATTCTGTATTCAATGAACAGCATATAACCATAACAGAATTTTGGCATCCAGATATAACGCACTTGTGTTTTTGCATACCTTGGATTCCGCATTCGTAATAAAATAGAAAACTTCAGAATTGCTTAATTTGTTGGCAACAGGAGTTAAACCAACAGGAGCACGCCGTATGCGTTCTTCAGAATAATCAGCAAACTCTTTATTTAGCTCCGGGCTGAACAATCGCGTATAAGAAAATAAATAGGATGATTGTCTCCCTTTTGAATTGTAATAGGAAAAGTCTGGCTCTAAAGATATGGGTATAAAAGAAAGTAAATAGAATCCAATCACAGGACTTATCGCTCTGAGAAATAATGGTAATATGTGAGTCAATGCTAATAACATTAAAAAATTCTATATTAAATCATCTTAAAGTTTCTACTCAATTTGTTCATTTTTAGTGTCGAGTTATTGTCACTCGAAACCGTTGTATTTTTAAACAAGCCTATTAATCTTTGTTGAATATTTCTACTTTTATTATTCTATTTTTTACAAACTATCTCATAATGCTTTATTCAAATTTTATCAGACAAGTTAATAAACGTGCAAAAGTAATAAATATTAGTAGTTTTTTCAAATATTTTTTATCAGACATGCAAAATTCAACAATTTTCCTTTAAAAAACATGCATGACATGGCTAACATGAAAAAATGTCATACTTCTAAATCGTTTGCCATCTTACAAATTTTATGCCACATGGTTCGCTTTATTAAAAAGCTTTTAGATGGTTCTCCTCTATAAAGCGTTACTCATTTATTTTCATTGATTATGACTCTATGGTCCTGTGCTTATTATTGTAAAATGGAGGGTGTCAATTTGTCAGTTGTTCCCATTGATTTATTCAAAAACAAGTCTTCCCTTCTAACACCCCGTTCTATGAATGAGGTTAGATTTCATTCTTTATAAAATGAAGAGGTGGCAACAGACAATTCATAATCCACGCCTTTCATTTTCTTTATTTCAAAGTCAACAATAAAATTTTTATACTCTGCAAATTTATCTTGTTTGCGCTTCATCAGATCATCAAAAACTTTTTCTCCTTCAGGAATATCTTTAATGACTGACATTATTTCATGTCTGAGTTTCAAATAGACTTCTTCATTTCTTTCTTTCATGACCGCTGCATTCCACATCTGGATGCCAAAAAAGAGCTTCGTTTTCAAGTCGCTTACTGAATCATCATCTTGTAACATTGGTTCAGCATATTCTTTAAGCAAATTAGAATATTTAACAGGGTTTGTATTTAATCGTACTTCAGCACCTTGTGAGGTAACTCTTTTTTTCATTTCACTCTGTGCGGGTCCTTGCCCAGAGTCAATCATGGCTTCTTGCTCTCGCTTACGCTTAGCTTCCTTTAGCTTTTTTGCTCTTTTGATGTTATCGTTTCTTCCCATATTTGGATAAAATTAAGTTCTCAAATTGCATTAAGACTAATGAACTTGTGAAGGCATTTACGAATGACTCTTCCTTTTTGTTACGTTGAGCGATACAGTTATTTATTCATACGAAATAACTGTAATGCGCTTTTTGCCATCCATCCTTACGGTCAAAGGCTTATCGAAAGAAACATGTTTAAAATACTTTGTTTGTTTGTGTAGCGTCTGAGCATTCAATACATCCCATGAAATAAAGCTATCGCTAATTTCAGGCTGAACCGAAAAATATCCAATGTTCATTGATGTAACGTTATGAAAGAAATGAGAGCCTGAAGATGCATCTAATGGAAAATCCTCTAAACTTGTTTCAATGATAAAGCGTGCATTAGATATTTGGGGCCAATAGACCGGTATGCCTATCCATTTGTCGCGAGTTCCCCAACGTCCTGGACCAATCAGTATGTAGTGCTTGTTTTGCTTAACCATATAGGAATTGAGTTCATCAATCTCCTTTGCCATCTCTTCGGTCTTAGATTTGTCAAAAACATCAATATCCACATAAATCACATCGCTGATATTATCCACCTTGCCATTACCCATAGATTTTTCGGCATATAATAATATTCTATCTTTGTTGATTTCGTCCATCTTGATTTCATAATCAGTAGAATTGCCCAATAAGGGTTTTATCTGTAATAAATAAAAGGAGGCACGGTTCTGGTTATCTTTATTCAAATCAACAGCGAATTCAATCTCTACGGGAGTTCCGAGAGCTTCCTTCACAATATCTAACACCACCTGTATGGTCTCTGCCAATGGAGTGTAATTGTATTTAAGGATATTGGCAAAGTTAACGATGCGCGGTCCGGGATGTGTCAAACCAGGAATAATTCGTTCGTTGGGCGCATCGAAGACGGAAGCACAATGTCTCAATGTGCCTTGGGCTTCAGCAATATCAATATCTTGTTTTATCAAACCTGCTTCTTCGCCTTCCATCAAATTGACATCTTTGTTGCTTAAATCTACAGCATAAAAATGTAATTGCGAATTTTTATATAAATCTTTCGGCGTATAATTTTCAGTTGTTGGGTACATGGGTGAGAAACGATATGCCTTTTCACCATCAACCACATAGGTGCCCAAACCTACAGCAGCCACTGCCACACCTTCTTCGGGTTTCATGTGTCCAAATGGGTAGTAATTATAGGACTGTGCAACGCCGCTGATATGCGGATAGAAGCAATCATCATAACGATTCCCTACCACTTCTTGCAACACTATCGCCATCTTTTCATCCTCAATATTGTAATTAATCGCTTCAACATATCCACGAGCCACCTTGGAATAGACTGATGCAAACACCAACTTGATAGCAGTCATCAATTGAGTTAAGCAAACATCAATGTCGGGATGAGAGTTAGGAAGAAGATAAGTCTCGAAAATCCCTGCAAAGGGTTGTTTCAAGGAATCCTCGAACAATCCTGAAGAACGCACCGCCAAAGGATTCCGAATCAATTTAAGTACTTTGCGCAATCGCTTAATCAATCCTTCAGTCAGCGTACCTTTCACAAAATGCTCTTTAAGTGTTTCATAATCGGTGCCGTCATTGATTATCGTTCGAAGCTTATTTCTATCCAAGAAATATTCAAACTCATCGGTGCCAATGATAAGAGTTTTCGGGCAACGGATGTTGATGTTAGGAATCAGATGATGAAAATCGAAGTGATAAATCAAGGTATTGATAAACGAAACTCCTCTCCCCTTGCCTCCCAAGGAACCCGAAGCCAAACTAATGATACTGCTTTCTTCCAAATTATCAACTTCCTCGAAGCTGATAACTTTGCCTTTGTTCTGCTCGTTGCGATGCAGCTCTATGGAATGTAGCAGAAAATCGCGCAAATCTTTCGTCGTTTTGAAATCAGCTATCTTATAGGTGCTAATATATCGCGCAAGCTGAACCTCTCCGCGCGCCATGAACCATAATGAAAAATGGTCACGTTTGGCATGATAAATGAGTGAATCGTCCGGAATAATCTTCAAATAATTCTCAAATTCTTTCAAGGAGCGGGCTACAGCAATTTGCTTTCCATCGGCGTTCTTATAGATAAAATTACCAAAACCCAAATAGTGAGTGATGAAACTTTGCACATCTTGAAGCAAGGTGGCAGAGTTTTTGTCAATAAAAATCGTCTTCAGCTCAAAGGCTTTATTGGCGTTTTCCTTGTCCGAAGATTGCAGCACAATCGGAATATCCTTTATTTGACTGCGCACATATTCCACAAGATGGACGCCTGCATTTTCATCTTCAATGCCGTCCTTATCATATTTCACATCGGTGATTAAACACAGCATAAACTCTTTGTAATTATTGAAGATTTGTATAGCCTCCTCATAGTTGGAAGCCAATAAAATCTTTGGTCGAGCACGAAGCCTAAGCACCTTCAGTAACTCATCGGAACTAACATCTTCTATGATGCGCTGCGTTTGCAGTAATACGTTTGTATATAATAAAGGTAAGTAACGCGAATAGTAAATCGCAGAATCTTCCACCAATAATATTACTTTCACAAAGCCCAATTTGGTATCGTTGTCAACATTCACCTTATCTTCAAGATGTTTCACCATGGCGAAAAACACTTTTGGATCGCCGTTCCAAACAAAAATATTGTTTATGGATTTATACTTTTTCTTCTGTTTTTCGAAATACTCAATATCGCTACTATTATTCAACAATAAGAATATAGGTATATACGGAAAAGCATCTTTAATTTCCTGACTGATTTCTATGGGCACATTTCTGTCAACGCCCACCATGAAGATGACCAAATCAAAATGTTTTGAACGCAACTGCGAAAACACCTCTTCTGACGACGACACACCTGTCACGCGCGGCATAGACGTTAAATTCAATTGATGGTATTCTCCAAGAAAATGTTCCACAAAGCGTCCTTCCTTTTCAATATTATAGGCATCATAGAGGTTTGCAACAATTAATATCTCTCGAACCTTGAAAGGCATCAAATCGTGAAAAACATCTCGCTGATAATTTTGCTTATTCAAAAAACGCTGCAAAAGCTGCCTACCACTTATGTTGTTTTGGTTTTGACTCGTTTTGTCATCCGAAAGAGATTCTCCAGCTTTTGTTTTGTTGATGATAAGTTTGGCAAGCAAGGAATTTATATGCCCAACAATCAAATTGGATATGTTTTCAATCAGATTTCGCTCTTCTTTCAGGAAGGGACCTTCGTGGCAAATTGGAAATTCTTTGGTGTAAAAAATCTCCACACAACCTTTTTTGTCATCAATGGTCGAAAATGTTTGACTCTGTTTCCATTCTGTAACCTCGAAATCTTTGGTAGCAAACACCAAATCGTCATAGATGATTCGGGCAACGGTAAACTCGGGATATTGCCATGCATTGGGTAGCTTGGAACAAATCTTTTGCAAGGATTCGTCTATGGGTCTGCCTTCACGAATCACTTGAGTCGTGAAATTTATACACGCTAATTCTTTCAAACGCTCTGTGTTTTCAGCTACAAGCTTCTGCAGTTCCTTCTGATTATCTAGTATATTATTCATACAAATTTGGGATTTTAAAACGGCATAAAATAAGGCAATTACTTTCAATTGGCTTCTAAGTATTACACGTATTTTTCAGTATGTGATTCCCCGAATTAATTTCGGTGATAGATTGATGCCACATCCGAATCTTAGGTAATTAAAATTTAGTATTTTATGGATAAAAAAAAACCAAAAAAAGTATTGCCAGGTTGAATATTTTTAATTCCTTTGCCGAACAAATATTCACTTAAAAAAAGGAGAAAAAATATGAGTACATTAAATGAAAAAGTAGAAAAATTCATGGCTAAAGTTATTGCCAAGAATCAAGCAGAACCAGAGTTTCATCAAGCAGTTCGCGAAGTTGTGGAATCATTACTTCCGTTTATCGAAGAAAACCCAAAATACAACGGGATTCTCGAAAGAATTGTTGAACCGGAAAGAGTTTTTATTTTTAGAATTCCTTGGGTTGATGATAAAGGTGAATTTCAAGTAAACAGAGGTTTCAGAATTCAAATGAACAGCGCAATCGGACCTTATAAAGGTGGTATGCGTTTTCACCCTACCGTTTACCTTGGCATTCTTAAGTTCCTTGCTTTCGAACAAGTGTTCAAAAACAGTTTAACTACATTGCCTATGGGCGGTGGTAAAGGTGGATCTGATTTCGATCCTAAAGGAAAATCAGACAATGAAGTAATGCGTTTCTGTCAAAGTCTTATGACCGAGTTGAGTCGTCATATTGGACCAGATACCGATGTTCCTGCTGGTGATATTGGCGTTGGTGGACGTGAAATTGGTTTTATGTTTGGTCAGTACAAAAGAATTCGCAACGAATTTACAGGTGTTCTCACCGGTAAAGGACTTGATTGGGGTGGCAGTTTAATCCGTCCGGAAGCTACGGGTTACGGTCAGGTTTATTTTGCTCAAGAAATGTTGAAAACTCGCGGTTTAGACTTCAAAGGAAAAACTGTTGTGGTTTCAGGTTCGGGCAACGTGGCTCAATATGCAACACAAAAAGCTACTGAATTAGGTGGCAAAGTGGTTACATTATCCGATTCCGCTGGTTATATCTATGATCCAAACGGTATTGATGCTGAAAAACTTGCTTATGTAATGCAATTGAAAAACATCAAAAGAGGTAGAATTTCAGAATATGCTACCAAATACGGTTGCGAATATGTTGAAGGCAAAACTCCATGGGGTGTTAAATGTGATATCGCTCTTCCAAGTGCTACACAAAACGAACTCGATGCTGATGATGCTCACACATTAGTAAACAATGGTTGCTATTGCGTTTCCGAAGGTGCTAATATGCCATCAACATCACAAGCTGTTGAAGTATTTATTGAAAAGAAAATACTTTACGGTCCTGGTAAAGCTGCTAACGCCGGTGGTGTTGCTACTTCAGGTTTGGAAATGAGCCAAAACAGTTTACGTTTAAGCTGGACAAGAGAAGAAGTTGATCAAAGATTACACAATATCATGATCAGCATTCACAAAACTTGCGAAAAATATGGCAAACAATCAGATGGTTATATCAACTATGTGAACGGTGCTAATATTGGCGGATTTGTGAAAGTAGCAGAAGCTATGCTCGCTCAAGGTTTAGTATAATAAGAGGGATTCTAAAAATTAGATTTTTCGAGGCGGACAAGATTTTTAAAAGCGGAGTTTACTAAAGTAAATGAGCATTTTAAAAATTGATGTCCAACGAAGAAAAAGCAATTTATAGAACTCCCGTAAAAATAATTCTTAATCACTACTTGCAATTAAGCGCCTCGAATAAACGGGGCGCTTTTTTTATGGGCTGAAACTTCGGTTCTACTTTGTATTAGTACGCTTAACTTTGCTATAAACTCTTTGAAATCCTTGTCCAATACCATATTTCCATGTATTATATTCGTTCCTGATTTGTTCTATAGCGGCTAATCTATTTTCATACGGCTGTGATTGCCAATACAAAAAATCATTGCCTTGCTCTTTTATTTTACCTTTACGCACAATTGATTTGTCCATATTACTTGTTGTTTTTTTGCAAGATTAGTTCATACAAAGATACAAAATATTTTTTAGAAAGCGATGAAACGATAAGTTTTTTTTTATTTGACAAGAAGAAACAACTAACAATTGAAATAATAATACCCCAAATCGGCAATCCTAACTATAAAAAGATTTGTAGCTTTCATCCTATTTCAAAAATTCAAATCCCTTTTCTCGCCACTAAGTTCTCTCCCTCGCAATATCATATCATAATACCAGCTATTATATTTGGCTCTGCTTTCCTTTAATTCAAAACCAAGCTCGGTGTCAACCCGAACTCTATATTGCTGATAGGCTATAGGCAAGGCTTCTATTATTTTTTCTCTGCGATACCCATCAGCAGCTTTATGGACAGCTTCTCTCCAATCAAACCAACCTTGCATGGGAACTATTCTGTCTGCTGTGGCTAATAACTCTAAGTCGTCTTCTAAATATTCATCTCTGTCTGCAAATATAATTTCACCGCCATAGCGCGCAAATGCTTCTTGGGTAGGCTTATCCTCAAAAGTGTTGACAAACCAAGTCATCCATCCTTTTTTAAAATAATCCAAAGATGGTCTTTTTTCTGTTTCGGCTAATGGAAATACTTCGGCAATTTCCTTCATGATCTTTTGCTCATTATCCGCTTTAGCATGAAACTCCTTTCTCCAAAACTTTAAATAATACTCTTCTTTATCGCCTCTTATGTCAGGAAGTTGAAGATAGACAGACAAACCCGTTCGGCTGTTATGAAATTCATACCACTCCGGCACATCTCTCATGCCTTCATCAGTTAGATAGGCTTCTTTAATTTCATCATATTCTTGCCAACTGTCAAGGAAGCCTTGTTCATTTTCAAAATTTTCACTTTGCAAATACTGTATATACATTTCCACATCGCTTTCGTTCACAGGCTCAATACAGGGACAGCTAAAGATATTCTTTTCCCAATAATCAAAATCGCACGTCAGCGTAATTTCTTCCAAACTGATTTTTTCGGCACGCCACAAACATTGCAGATCAAAAAGTTTTTTCTGTTGTATCTCTTTCAAACGTTTAGTGGCATCATCTATCCATTGCATTTCATCGCGTTCATTCCACTTAACGTAGTCCGGACCCCATTCTAACAAATTGACCTTTTTGGCTGCATAGTCATCAATAAACCTTTCTCTGAACAATGGGTTCCCTTTTTCGATATACTTCATAAAAATTTCGTTGGTAAGCAATTCTTGCTTTATCTCTTCATGTTTTTGTTGCCGCCACAACAGCTTTTCTTTTTCTTTTTGCGAATCCATACCTATATTTTTGATTTTTGATTTATGAATTTAGATTTATGAATTTAGATTTATGAATTTAGATTTATGAATTT
>CAIWVT010000064.1 GCA_903916135.1 uncultured bacterium | reverse complement strand
TGTTCTTTGCAGGAGTGTATGGCTTTTTATCACGCAGAAGTATGCTGATGATTTTGATTTCGATTGAACTTATGCTCAATGCTGCTGATATCAACTTTGTAGTATTCAACCGTTATTTGTACCCGGGACATCTGGAAGGTTTCTACTTCGCACTATTCACCATAGCTATTGCAGCTTGTGAAACAGCCGTTGCCATTGCGATTATTATCAATATCTATCGCAACCTGTCGAGCGTTGAAGTGGGTAACTTAGACCAAATGAAAGAATAAGATGCCCCTAAATCCCCCTAAAGGGGGACTTCAAGAGTGGGTATAACATTATTACTATTAAATAAATATATTGGTATAGGCGTTTAGAGCGCAGGACTTTTAGTACCTTTACCAAATGGAAAAAGGTTTATATATGGGGTTGAATTCAATTGAATTTCACAGGCGGTTTCAGAGCGATGAAGACTGTTTAGAGTATTTATCAGAATTAAAATGGAGCGATAATATTTACACATGTAGGAAATGTGGTTTTGACAGATACTGCAAAGGCAGAACACAGTTTTCTCGCCGATGTATAAAATGTGGATATGATGAAAGTGTAACAGCGTATACAGCTTTCGAAAAATGTAAGTTTTCATTATTAGTTGCATTTCACATTGTTTTCAAGATAAGCACCAAAGTCAAAGGCATGTCCTCCAGAGAGTTGTCAAATGAATTTGATTTAAGACAAAAGACTTGCTGGTCGTTTAAGAGAAAAGTACAGCAATGCATGACAAGTTCAAGAAATCATAAGATTGTAGGTCAGGTACATATCGATGAATTTTATATCGGACAATATGAAGAGAATAAGATTGGACGAAGCACAGATGGCAAGAAAAAATTAGTCATTGTCGCTTTGGAGATATTAGATGATGGTGTTGGTCGAGCTTACGCACGAATAATAGAGAATGCATCTTCAAAAGAATTTCGTCCATTCTTCGAAGATTATATTAGTAATGAAGCACGGATTGTCACGGATCAATGGAGAGGTTATTTGCCATTAAAAAAGGATTATCCTTTTCTTACGCAGATACCTTCAAATAAAGGTTCAAATTTCAAAGAGCTTCATCTTCATATAATGAACATACAAGGATGGTTGCGCGGAATACACCATCATTGCAGTAAAGAACACTTACAGGGCTATCTTGATGAATTCCATTTTAGATACAACCGTAGGGCATATATGGGGACAATATTCAATGTAACCCTCAAAAAGATGGTTCAAAATTCAAAATAGTCAATAATAACAAGGGTTTCAGAGTGCGCTCTAAACGCCTATACCAATTTTTATTTTTCTAATAGTAAAATATTCTTTTATTTTCGTTCATAATCATTTTTTGATTCGTTTGCTATTATTCCATAAGAAATATTGGCTTTATGTTCTAACAGGTATAATTTACTTAACATTATTTGCCATAACAGATTTTGTGGTAACCACAAGTTTAGGTTTTCCAACTTATATTCTCACCGAATATATTTCTGTATTTTTGATAACTATTTTTGGACTTGCATTTTATATCATTCATACATGGATATTAAACAATGTAATTAATACGAAGAAAGAACTATTAGACAAAAAAAACGAACTTGATTTTTTGAAACAACAGATAAGTCCTCATTTTTTATTGAATGCCATAAATAATTTATATGGTGTTGCCTTAATATCTCCACAGATTATTGCTGATAAATTGTTGGAATTGTCCGATTTATTGAGATACCAAATTGAGTCTGTAAAAAAGGATTGGGTTAGTATTGAAGATGAAATGACTTTTATTGAAACTTATTTCAACTATACGAACGATAAAATCAATAATTTGACAATTTCAAATAGTATGGAAGGAAATTTTAATTCAGTATTTATACCGCCACTCTTGTTTTTACCTTTAATTGAAAATGCAATCAAATATTCTATAGAAACCGATAATGCATTTATTCATAGTAAATGGAGATTTGAGAAAGAAAGTCTTATTTTTACAATTGAAAATTCAACTGAGGGAAACGCCTCATTTTTAAATCTTGACGTTGCATCTTCTGCCCAACAACAAATAGGACTGTAAGGAATAAAAGTGACAGCAGCACGTAATAACG
>CAIWVT010000063.1 GCA_903916135.1 uncultured bacterium | reverse complement strand
GATGAGGCTACACCAATGGATTTTGACGGTCCTCATGCAGGGAAAGGCTCTATTTTTCCTATAAGCAGAGGCTTGTTGCAAACAGTAAATAAAACCGATGATATTGTTGAAGGAAAAATTATTGTGGCTTCAGGTAAAAACAATTTTAAAGAAGTTATCAAGGAATTTGAAAGAGGAGAAATTGCCAATACAAACCTAGAACTGCTGTGTTGCAACGGATGTATTATGGGTGCCGGCATGAGCGAAAAAAACAAAGAGTTTTTCAAAAGGGCGCAAATAAGTAAGTTTGTCAAACAAAAGCTGGAAAAGCTCGATCATGAAGCGTGGGAGAAGGATGTGCAGTTGTATGAAACCTTGGATTTGTCACAAAAATTTTCGGAAAGAGACAGACGTTACGAGTTGCCAGAAGATACCGAAATAGAAAAAGTGCTTAACAGGATGGGCAAAACCAGTCCTGCCGATTATCTCAACTGCGGTGCTTGTGGTTATGAAACATGCATAGAGCACGCCATAGCTGTAATAAATGGCCTTGCCGAAACAGAAATGTGCCTGCCCTATACCATCGAAAAACTTCATAAGTCTATTGATGAAGTGAATTTAACCAACGTAAACTTAGCCAACACGAAGCAGGCTCTTAAGCAGTCCGAAAAATTAGCACACATGGGTCAACTATCTGCTGGCATAGCTCACGAACTTAATAATCCTCTGGTTGTTATTACAATGTATAGCAACCTTCTGCTTGAGGAAATTGAAAAAGACAATGTTATGGCCGTAGATCTTAAGCTCATTGTTGAACACGCTAACAGATGTAAAAATATCGTGAACGGCCTACTTAACTTTGCTCGAAAAAATCAAACCAAACCCAAATTGATTGATATTGTTGAGTTTACCAATCATAGTCTAGAGTCGGTAGTCGTACCTTCAAACATCAAAACGGTGGTTAACACCAGCAGTGAGGTTGTTAAAGCCATGATGGATTACGAACAGATGATGCAGGTTTTTACAAATCTCGAAAAAAATGCCATCGAAGCTATGTCTACCGGAGGCAGTTTAACAATTGATATCAAGGAAAATGAACATAAAGTGGATATTTTATTCACAGATACAGGAACAGGCATTTCCGAAGAAAATATGGAAAAACTTTTTACGCCGTTTTTTACTACAAAAGAAACAGGAAAGGGTACAGGATTAGGATTATCATTAATTTACGGCATCATTAAAATGCACAACGGAAAAATTTCTGTAACCTCTAATAATAATCCCGCAAAGGGACAAACAGGAACAACATTTAAATTATCAATTCAAAAAACAATTTAAAAATTTAATGATATGTCAAACGAAATGAATAAAACAGTATTTGTGGTTGATGATGATGTAGACTACATCTTTCAACTAAAAACCATGCTCGAAAAAATGGGCTTTAATGTAATTACTGCTTCCGGTCAAAAAGAAGCCGAGGATATAATGGATACTATTAAACCCGATTTAATCATTACTGATTTAATGATGGAAAATATGGACAGTGGTTTTGTCCTAAGTCACAAAATGAAACGTATATTCCCGGATGTGCCAATAATTATTGCAACGGCATTAACTTCGGAAACAGGTATGTCTTTCAGTCTCGAAAATGAAGATAATAAAAACTGGATTAAAGCTGATTTGTATCTGGAGAAAGGCATAAGAGCCGACCAATTACACAGGGAAATAAACAAGCTTTTAAAACTTTAGAAATGAGTATTTTAAAACTTCTTGTCGTTGATGATGAGCCCGGAATACGCTCTAGCGTTACCAGAGCTTTGAAAAACTTTTCCGTAGGATATCCATTTATGGATGAAGATTTTTCTTTTGAAATTTATGAAGCCGAAACAGGCGAAAAGGGTATTGAGATAATTGACAAAAACAATATTGACATCGTGTTGTTAGACAATCAGTTGCCCGGAATTAACGGCATCGAAGTGTTGGATTATCTCAAAAGCAATGAGTATGATGTGTCTGTTACTATGATTACATCTTATGCTTCTTTAGAACTCGCCATCAAAGCCACAAACAACGGTGCTTTTAATTTTGTGTCTAAACCCT
>CAIWVT010000062.1 GCA_903916135.1 uncultured bacterium | reverse complement strand
TTTTTTTTTTATTTTTTTTTCAAAATAACAATTTTTCGACGATACTCTTCTCAAATTAAACATGAATATTGGTAACTTTTATACAGCCATAATCTATTGCCAAAAAGAATCAAATCTCTTCCGATAAAATTTCCTCCAAAATTAATAGTATTTGGTTATATGACAAAGAAAAAACTTATAATACTTGTGTCCTCATCCAAAAAGGCTGTGTCTTGAAATAAAAACTCTAAGACTCAAAGCCCGCCAGACATTCAGGCGCGAAACATGAAGTTGTAAAAAAGTTGTTTATTCAGTATAACAATCCTTTCTGGCTCTTTGTGTCTTGGTGTCTTTGTGGTATTTCTTTACTTTTTGGTTTTCGGAGGAAGCTCATATACCATTCTTTCTTTATGAACAAAAGAGTTTATCTAATCTGTTTATTACTTCTATCGAAAAATAAAGTAAACAATCCATTCGTTTTACATCTAAAATAACTATCTTTGCAAATTATTCCCAATCCAACTTACTTGCTTTGGATAAATAATAAGAATGTAACTAACTTACTTGCGAAATGAAAAACAAATATGTTGACCTAATTGAACAAAACTTTTATTATCCCCAAGCTGAATTTAAAACAGAAGACAACGAACTTTATTTTAATGGGATATGTTTAATGGATATGATTAAACAGTATGGAACGCCATTAAAAATAACATATCTACCCAAAATATCTTCTCAAATTCAAAAGGCAAAGAAGCTGTTCAATGTTGCAATTGCTAAAGCAGACTATCAGGGCGACTACTTTTATTCCTACTGTACAAAAAGCTCGCATTTCTCTTTCATATTGGAAGAGGTATTAAAAAATGACGTTCACCTTGAAACATCATCTGAGTTTGATATTAATATTATCAATCATTTGTACGAAACTAAACTTATTGACAAGAGTACCTTTATTATATGTAATGGATTTAAAAAGGAAGGCTACTTAGAAAGCATTTGCGGATTAATTAATCGTAACTTTTCAAATACTATTCCCGTATTGGACAATAAAGAAGAGTTTTTTCGTATTGAGAAAATACTTAAAAAGAAATGCAAAATAGGCATTCGTATTGCTTCGGAGGAAGAACCTCAATTTGATTTCTACACTTCTCGATTAGGCATTCGCTATAATGATATTGTAGATTTCTACAAATCCAAGATTCGACACAATCCAAAGTTCGAACTGAAGATGTTACACTTCTTCATTAATACAGGAATCAAAGATTCTGCTTACTATTGGAATGAGTTGACCAAATGCGTTAATGTGTATTGCGAATTGAAGAAGTATTGCAAAGAACTCGACTCATTTAACATAGGCGGCGGCTTCCCAGTGAAGAATTCTTTAGCATTCGACTATGATTATGAGTACATGGCAGAAGAAATTGTATCGCAAATAAAAACCATTTGTCAGCAAAACAAAACACCCGACCCAAACATATTTAGTGAGTTCGGTTCATATACAGTTGGAGAAAGTGGTGCAGTCCTTTACTCTATCTTAGGTCAGAAACAACAAAACGATCGCGAGTTATGGAACATGATTGATAGTTCCTTCATGACTACATTGCCGGATACTTGGGCAATTAATCAACGTTTTGTTCTTTTGGCAGTGAACAATTGGGAACGAGAATACCAAAGAGTTCATTTAGGCGGTTTGACATGTGATAGCCACGATTTTTATAATGCCGAAGCCCATGCCAACGCAGTTTTCTTGCCTAAATTTATTGAAAATGATCCTTTATACATAGGATTGTTTCATACAGGAGCCTATCAAGAATCTCTAGGAGGCTATGGTGGCATACAACATTGCCTTACCCCTTCTCCGAAACATATTTTAATTGACAAGGATGAAGATGGCGAACTTTTTACAAAACTTTTTGCAAAAGAACAAAGCTACAAATCAATGATGAAAGTTCTTGGTTATTAGCAACTTTAAGATTGTTAATTACTTTTTTGATAACTTTATTTATGAAGTATTCTCAATTAATTCCTTTTATATAAATTTGCATTAAAATAAATGGTATTATATTTGCAAAAAAGTTTTAAATTTAAAAAAAATATCTATGAAAAAATTAATCAAAACATTCGTAATTCTAATGGCAATAAGCTTTACATTTTGTAACGCAAGTTTTGCTCAAAAAAAGTTTAGAGGAATAATCAATTACACCATTGCATATTCCGGAACCATTGATGCAGCAACCGCTGCACAGCAACCTAAAACTATGGTTCTGTCTATTTATGACAACAAACAAAAAATGAACATTCCTTTAGGACCTGTAAACATTGACATCATTACTGACGGTGATGCCAAAACGCAATTGACCTTGTTAGATATAATGGGCGACAAGAAATATTACAAGATGACAAAGGAAGAAATGGAGAAAAAAATTAGTGAAAA
>CAIWVT010000061.1 GCA_903916135.1 uncultured bacterium | reverse complement strand
CACAGAGGCTCAAAATCTTCCTATCATCGTCTTACTTCTATGTGTTCTGCATAAAAAATCGGTTTTCTATGTGTCTATTGTGCCTATGTGGTGTTTTTTCTTTGCGAAATCTGCAAGAAAAATATAAGAAATTTGTTTTTTATTTCTATTAGGTTCATTGTCGTATTGTTTATTTGTTTAATTTTGTTGAGAATTTAAAAAGAAAGAACCATGAATGAATTGCACCCTTTTGGCAAGCTTGGGTGCAAATCAATAAACTGATGATTTCGTAATTAAAATAATAAGAATTAATATGGCTGATTTTAAAAAGATAATTGACACTCCCCCCAACAGTAAACTCATTTTGGATGGCAACACTGCCTTTGCCTTAGGGTGCATTCATGCAGGCTATCATGCCGCAACGGGCTATCCGGGCACTCCCAGCACTGAGGTGGTTGACAAATGTTTTGCTGTGGCGCAAGATAGAATCAAAGTGGGCTGGTCGGTGAACGAAGCGGTGGCAGTTTCGGTTGGATTGGGGCACAGTATGGCAGGAGACGACACCGTGGTTACCATGAAAATTCCGGGTATTTTTCAAGCAGGGGACGCCATCACCACCACTGCCTTCTTCTCAGTTGAATCTGCCGGTGCTTTAGTGTTTTATGCTGCCACTGATTATGTTCCTTCCAGCACTCAGCATGTGATTGATGCGCGATATTTTTGTGCGTCCACCCGTCTGCCGGTGCTCGAACCGCGTAATCATCAAGAAATGTATGATATTGCAAGCATCGCAGCCGATTTGAGTCGTACATTCCATACACCTATCGTGGTGTTGGCTTCCGGCATTCTCTGTCATTCTGAAGCATTAATCACCACCGCAGCATCAAGAGTTGCTGTGCGAAAAGAACTTCCCGAAAATCTACAGAAATGGATGAATTTGCCCGGCATGGCGCGCAATAACTATAACAAAGCCACCCAAGAGCGCATCCCCGCCATCAAAAAATGGGCGGAAACTTCCATTTTGGTTAGCAGCACATTTGGAACAGAAGACTGGGGCATCATCGTGAATGGTGAAAGCGAAATTATCGTGAAAGAAGCACTTAAAATTGCTGGTCTAAATCCCTCTATTTTATCTTTAGGGATTTCGTATCCAATTCCAGAAAATGCAATTAAAGCATTTGCAAAGAAAATTTCCGGTAAATTATTTATTATTGAAGATGGAGATAAGTTTTTAGAAGATAAGATTAAGCTACTTGGCATTAATTTAATCGGGAAAGCTGATGACAGCATCATCACCACATGGATTCCAGAGGAAGTTTTAGAATTTCTTGCTGCCAATGGTGTAGCAAATTATACACGTGAAAAGAAGGCAATCGAAATTGCCTCAATTTCTCGACCTCCGTCCATTTGCGCTGGATGCCAGTTCAGAGCTTTTTCGCTTGCGGTGAGCAAATTGAAGAAAAGAAAGAAAATCTATGCTTCATTTGGCGACATCGGTTGTTCCACCTTGCTATTTTTTCTGAACGCCGTTGATACCGTTTCCTGTATGGGCGCTTCAGATTCCATCCGACAAGGTTTCGTCATCTCGCGTCCCGATTATGCCCACAAAGTCATCTCCGTCATCGGCGATTCCACCGAATGTCATTCCGGTTTGGATTCCACCCGCAACTCGGTTTTCCGTAATGTTCCCGGGGTGAAGATTATATTAGACAATTATATCACTGCGATGACGGGCGGACAAGCTGCGCCAAGTTCTAAAGTGAATTTGGAAGGCAGACCGCATCGTTTCAGTTTGAAAAGAGCCATTGAAGCCGAAGGTGGGCGCACCATTGTGGTGGATTCTTTCAATCTAAAAGGCGTGGAGGAAGAATTGATTCGCTCTCTTGAGTTAGCGGAACAAGGCACGTATTCCACTCTGATATTGGAGGGCTATTGCATTCAGGAAGTTCCCGCTAAGGACAAAAAACGGAAGGTGGAGATTGACTATGCCAAATGTAAAAATTGCGCTTTGTGCAATATGTGTCCCGGAATTGAACTTGACGAAGACAAACGACCAAGTTACACTGCCCTGTGCACCGGTTGCGGTCCGAACAAACCCGTGTGCATGCAATGTTGTCCCTTCGACGCTATTGTCTATTCAGATGAAAATGCAAAAGTTGCCGCTTCAGACATTCAAATTCCTCCTATTGCTGTGATTCAGCAAGCAAGTGATCTGTCATTGACTCATTTGCCCAAATCATTGCGGGTTGCCATCAGAGGAATTGGCGGACAGGGCAACTTGTTTTTCGGTAAGTTGCTCGCAGAAATCGCTCTGCTTACGCCTTATGGCGAAGCCAATATCGTGAAAGGCGATACCCACGGCATGGCGCAGATGGGCGGTCCGGTTATTTCCACTTTCGGTTGCGGAGAGGTTAGTTCGCCAATCCTTGCTCCCGATTCTGCTGATGTGTTGATTGTGATGGAGCTTAGCGAGATACTTCGTCCGGGTTTCAAGGAGCTTCTGAAGAAAGATGGCAGCATCATCATCAATAATTTTACATCTCTGCCGGTCAATACTAAAAAAGAGAACTATCCGAAGCTGATTGATATTGAACAGGCGTTCGCATCTTACACTATCCATGTTGTTGACGCAAACAAATTAGCCAACGAAATTGGAGACCGTATGGGTAAGAGTGCAAATTTGGTCGTGTTGGGGATGTTGTCTATGATTAAACCTTTCGATTTGATACCCGAAAACATCTGGCTGTCGGCAATTGCATCGGTTTCGCCTAATGAAATATCGAAATCTTTCAATGTGTTAGCATTTCAGAAAGGACGAAGTGAATTTATTGAAAATCATATAAAATAAAATACTAAATAACTAAGAAAAAATAACGTTCGCAATGCAGGCCGTAAAGGATATCCCCGCAGGGAAACTCTTGATATTGCTCTTATTTCGGAAGTATCATATAAAATAAATCATGCGATTTTTAAATTGAAATGCGATTAGATGAAATAAAATATGTACATTTGAAAAATTTTATATGCTTGATGCAAAACGAAGCTACACCTGTTTCGGATTTGAGAGTCGGCGCATGAAATGGAAATGAAATAATAATAAATTGAACAACATAATATTCGATTGAACATGGAAGAAGTAAAAAGTCCGCTGTATAAGAATTTAGCGTACGAAGGCGATGTTATTCGCTTGGCACAGAATGAAAACCCTTATGGTGCATCGCCGCGGGTGATGGATGCGATTATCAAAAACGTACATTCGGTGTCGTTGTATCCCGATGTGGTGTTGACCGGTTTGAAGGAGAAACTGGCGAAGATGAATCATGTTTCGATTGATGAGATAAATATTTCGGCAGGGTCGGTGTCGTTGATTGATCAGTTGATTTTCCGTATGGTGAAGCCCGATGAGAATATCGTGATTCCTCAGGTTACGTTCGTGGCGTATAAACTTTGTGCAGATATTCACTATCGGGAGTGTCGGATGGCAGTTATGGATAATTTTCACATTGATTTGGACGCTATCTTGAAGCTTTGCGATGCAAAAACGAAGCTTATTTTCTTGGCAAATCCCAATAACCCGACGGGAACGATACTTACACATCAACAAATCATTGATTTCTTAGATAAAGTGCCACGCGAGACCTTTGTTATTTTGGATGAGGCATATACGGAGTATGTGGAGTGCAAGGATTTTCCCGATTACAAACAGATTTTGAAGCAATATGCCAATGTTGTCATCCTTCGGTCGTTCTCGAAGGTGTTTGGGTTGGCGGGCATGCGCATTGGCTACTGCATCGCGCAGCCGGCGGTGATACAGGATTTGGAGACGAATAGAATTCCGTTTACGATTACGACGCTGTCGAATTTTGCAGCATTGGAAGCTGTGGACGATATGGAACATGTGGCGTTTTCGGTGAAGCAAAATGCCATCGGGCGCGAGATTTTGTTGACCGGATTGCGGAAATTGGGCTACAATGTGCTGCCTTCGGAGAGTAATTTCGTGTTCGTTTATTTTAAGACGACGCAGGAGCGCGATGTGCTGCACGATAAACTGTTTGCGAACAAGATAATTGTGCGTAAGATGGAAGCATTTGGCGATGCCCTTTCGCTGCGTATCAGCGTGGGGAAAGTGGAGGAGAATGTGCGCATCATCGAGTGTTTGAGCGTGCCCCAGTCGAATTAGGCGGCGCGGAGAAGTTTCATTCTCTATTAAAAATTCTCTCTTTTTTT
>CAIWVT010000060.1 GCA_903916135.1 uncultured bacterium | reverse complement strand
TCCATAAGTTCTATACTGGTAGTTATTCTATACTTTAATATCGCTCCCGCAATATCAAATGTGTCCAAACCATTGGGCCTTGTTTTTACGTTACTCGAGGGGGGTGTCTTTGGCGTTGTGGCTTGTGTTCCGGTACTTGAGTGACCGGAAAAACTTTTTTCCTTCTGTTCCGTTGAAACAGTGGAAATTTGTACTAAATTTGCCTGCATCGTTGAATGGAATTAGCGATAAAATACATTACTACTAAGGTCGGAGGGATTCCGACCTTAGTAGTTTTTATTAATGAACGAATGTACAAAGGTTCTTTATATTAATGTCAAAAAGTTATTACTATGCTTTTGTTGACAACTTTCCTTTTATATGGTGTTCGCTACGCTCACCATTTTGAGTATTCTTAGGCATGGACGTTAAAATGTTTTCGGGTGCTTTTAAGGCTTCGATTAATGCCAGGCTTTTATCTTTCTTCTTGTCTAAGTCTTTTGAAAACCCTTCCTTTTGTTTCAGATAGTTTATAGCGTTAATTTTACTCGTGTCAAAATCCAATATTATACGCTGAGATTCTTTACATAAAGATACTAACTCGGTATGGTAAAATTCCTTTGAAATCTTTTGCTTATGATAGAGGTTATTTAGATCATTTATCTGAATTACTTTTTCTCTATACAAATAGAAACAGACAGCAGCTTTACGGCTACCATTTTTAAAAGCTTCAAAAATGATTTTCTTTTTAATTATCACGTTTTCAGCATTTTTGATTAGTGATTCTTTATTTATAGTTTTCATACTTATTTGATTAAAATTTGATGTTTGATTAATTATACCCCGACTTTTAAGGCTTTTTTTACATGAACGAAAACAAAACTTTCAGAACAAACTGAAAATTAACACGTTCTGAAAGTTTTGTTTTTTGCCTAACCATATTACTATATCAGTCTTTCGTTTCTGGCCGACCTGCCCCGCCTTTATCGGGTACGTGCGCTCTGCACACATAGGGCGGATATGTGATTATATTTTCAATTTTAGGGCATCCTTCAGCATTTTATTTTGGTTCATCATTTGAGCAGCTGAAGTAAAAAAGTCATCATTCAATAACATAGATTCTTTTGATAGTGCGCTCGTCCCTGATGGTGCTGATTTGTGTTTCTTGTAGTTGTCTTCACAAAGTTTTATAACATCAATAAACGGGTTCACTCCCGTAATATCAATTATTTTAACACCCGGATTACTGTTAATTTCGATAATGTAAGATGTACCGTCTGCATCCTTCATTAAATCAACACCAGCGACCTGCAACCCGATGGAATGGGCAGCCCGGATACATAAAGCTTCATCCTGTTCAGACAATTGCACTTTTTCACCTTTGCCGCCTTGACTTATGTTTGCTCTAAAGTCCGTTTTGTCATGTGATGTGCGTCTCATTGCTACACTCACCCGATCACCGATCACCCAAACCCTAAAATCAGTTCCACCCGTTTCTATGTATTCTTCCAAAAGGATTTTCAACCCAGCATGAACGGCAAAAGAAAACAAACTATTTGCACTCTGTTTACTGTCACATATCCCAACAGTCCGACCACATGAACCCGACCACGTTTTTACTATGACTGGCAGTTTCAATTGTTCAACAATCCAAGCTATATTTTTTGGACTACAAGTTATTATTGTCTTTGGAACGTGGATATTTTCAGAAGAAAGTTTTTGTAAACACCATGCTTTATTCGATGCAAGGTGCAACCCCCAACCATTTACCGGAGAATAGGCTCCCAGATTTTCAACACAGAAACGCAATAGTGCGCTACCATATTCAACACCACCACCCATCCGGGGAATAACAACATCAACATCTTTTGAATAAATCCTTTCCGGCTCTTTGCTGTCATTAGCCACATAGAGACGATCTAAGCCCCTTTCGTGTTGGCTAATATATTGCATCGCCTTTGAAGGATTAATAAATCTGACCTCATGCCCACGTTGTTTGGCGGCATCTTCCAGCTTTACATTTTCAGCCGGGGAATTTGTTAATACGATAATTTTCATAATTGATTTTTTAAAGGGTTAAAATGTTTGAATTATTGCAGGTTCTTTACGTGCCCTGTCACCTAAGTAAAAAATTTCGCTAAGATCTGCACCCGGTAATAATTTAATCGTAACGATTAGGTCCGGTTCATCCGATGGGAGGGGACCGGGGACATCATTAGTTTCAATTACCCTAAGATTCAATCTTAATTGAGAAATTCCATATCGAACAGAAAACAATCTATTCTTGAAAATTGTGATTTTGAAAGTTTGATTTTCCATGTTGATTTTTTTAGTTTTTATCCCCGCAATATACTCTTGAACACATAAAAATTAAAGGACACATATTTTGACAGTTATAAAAAAAACATAAAGTGTTAATATTCAATCATATGTATATTATTTGCATATATAAAAGGATAATAATATCATTCATCTGATAGAATTATCATTCCGGCAGATGATTCTATCAGATAAGAAATACAGAAAAGGTGAGAGGGAATATATATATCATTCACCGGATATAATTATCATCCGGAAGATGATTCTATCAGAATTAATATGACCCTTAATAAGACCCTTAATACAACTTTTTATCTTTTAGGTCTAATTAGTCGTGTTTCCTCTACAAACTCTGAAAACAGATCAGGTACATTTAGTTTTGTGTTTTCTGTTTCTCCGGTTTCTGTGTCAATTTTCTCATACCAGGCTGACCGAATATACCAACCCTTTGAAAAGAACCGCCACAATGCTTCTTTTAGCGTTAATATAGAACTTAACTCCCAGCAGAAATATTGATTTTTTGCCTGAGCAGTGTCCGCATAAAATTTTAGCCTTTCTTTTATCATAACCATATAAAATTTGTATTAAGGGTCTTATTAATGGTCATATTATTTTTATAAAAATGCGTCGCAGACTCCATATATTTTAGGTATCATTTCAGGTATCATTCAGGTATCATTTAGGTATCATTTTAAAACAGGTATCAGGTATCATTCACGTATATATAAATACGTGATACTGATACCGAAATTTTGATACTTGATACTGATACTAAAATGGTAATGGTTCAGCGTTAATATCAGTGGAAAAAGAATAATTCCCGATATTATCCCGCTTGATTATTTTCAGCTCCAAACATTTCTTTATATGTCTCTTTGCTGTTACTGCTGGAGTGCCGCCACGTTCTGAATATTCTTTACATAGTTCATTGAAACCTTTGTTAATCATTCCGGGAAAACAGGCCTTCATTATTTCCGTCATATTATCTACTTTCCTGCTCTGTAATCCTTCCATTTGATCTGTAAGTAATGGTAATCCGTCCTTGTCAATAATGAAGGCAAACGGCATAAAATCCGTATCTCTACAATATTCAGCTTTTACAATAGAAATATTCTGATCTTTTAAATCTTTGGTAATACTTAACACGGCTTCGGCTTTATTGACAAGTGCGGTTCCTATGTGTCCACGTGCATTAAAATCCGCCTTGTTTTGATGCAATACAGTAATGATATGGATATTTTTTTCCTGTGTCCAGCGTAATATTGCTGATGTTAGTTTAATCGCTTCGGCTTCATCATTAATGCCATTACTTAACAGGTCTGCGATTCCATCAATAACAACCAATGCCAATCCGGCAGTATTTTCAATAGCGTATTGAATAACTCTCAGTCTCTCACTTGGCTCGAGTGGTCGAAGTCCAAACGCTTTAAAGTTTTTGGGATCATTATCTCCGATCTGTTTACATATACGTTTGATCGTTCGTTGTGCATGGTACGGTGACTGCTCTGTATCAAAGTAAAGTATTGTATTTTCACTCCTCACAATTCCGGTAATACTTTCAATACTGCATTTCCCGATAGCTGCTGCTGCAGTCAATGCTGTTGCTAAAAATGTTTTCCGACTCTTTGCCCGTCCGATCAACAGACTGAAATTTCCAAGCGTAGCAATGGGCGACTGATCTATCTTTAACAAGATAGGCGGCTCCATAAGTTCTATACTGGTAGTTATTCTATACTTTAATATCGCTCCCGCAATATCAAATGTGTCCAAACCATTGGGCCTTGTTTTTACGTTACTCGAGGGGGGTGTCTTTGGCGTTGTGGCTTGTGTTCCGGTACTTGAG
>CAIWVT010000059.1 GCA_903916135.1 uncultured bacterium | reverse complement strand
TAGAGTCTTCCAATTGTGTGGTCATCTCTTCCATTTGACGAAAAATAGATTTCATAATAACTACTGCTTCCATATCTTTTTTCAGTTCTATTATGTTAACATAAGCAGGAACCAAATTTGGATACAATTCGGCAAAGTCAATTGCCTTTTGCACGAAAGCAATAGTTTTGTCGCCCATTTTAGCATACGCTTGGCGCTCGTCAGCCGTCAAGGTTATCAAGCCATGAGGAAGTTTATTTTTAACTTCCACCAAAAAGGCTTTAATTTCCAAAACGTCTGCCGGAATAAAAACTACTGAAATTTTTTCCATTACAAACTTTTTTTAATTGATTAATAAAGCGATTATTTCTGATGCAAAATTACTACTTTTTTTTATCATACAACAAAATTTTTTTTTTGCAAAAATATTTTTCCTGTTCTTTTTATCACAATTGAGCAAAATCTGCGTCCATCTGCGTTATCTGCGGGAAAATATATGCTCCATTTTCAAACCCTGACTTCTCCTCTTAAACTAAAATTCCAAGCTCCAAATACCAAGCTCCAAATACCAAGAGTCCCTACGAACCCCGACATTTCATGTAGGGGACAGGCTCTAACGAGGCTTTAAAAAGTACCGTAGAGCCTGTCCCGTACACGAACCTGTCCCGTACACGCAGTGTCGGGAGTGTCGGGAGTGTCGGGATACGAAAGTATGGTAGAACCAACAATTAAGAGCAGAATATAAGTGCCGTAGGCACGACATTATTAAAAAGCAAAATTTAAGCGGACAACGGTGATTTATGTAGATGAATTTTGAAGCAACACACATCCAATGGCTGCCAAAAATTGTGATTTTTCGGGCGAAACGCAATTGGGATTCCGTTTTTGGAAGAGCGAAACAATCATGGGATGATTATCGGGAATGCCACCTGTGAGCACCAAGAAATCTTCCACCACCGCCATCTCAAAACAACGTTCAATAATAGAATTATAGATGCCCAACACTATGCCGGGCATGTTGGAACCATTTGAAATCTTGCCCACTATCTCGCTAACGGCAAAAACCGTACAAAAACTATTGATGCGTATCTCTTCCGTTGCCTGTTGGGCAAATTCATTGAATTCCAGCGGAGAAATGTCCAATCTGAAAGCAATTTCTTCCAGGAAACTGCCTGTTCCGGCGGCACATTTTCGGTTCATCTTAAATTTTTCGACCTGCCCAAGTTCATCAATTTTGATAAATTTGGTGTCTTGTCCGCCTATGTCAATCACCGTACACGGTTTTTGGTATAGTTCAAACACGGCTTTCGCCAATGCGATAATTTCCGAATTGCTCACCGCCTCGGCATCCAACTTTTCGCGACCATATCCGCAGGTATATACCGGAAACTCTATCGCGTGATGCGCAGAAAAGTGGTCTATCACCTTACGTGCTGCCTTTGCGAAATCAAATCCCGTGCGTGTTACAAAATAATCAACCACCTCGCTCCTATTTCTAACAAGCACGCCCTTAGTGAACGATGACCCCAAATCAATTCCTATTCTATACATTATATATATGTGGATTAAATTAAAAAAAACACGGGCGCCTCTACCCTATTTATATTTTTTATGGATTAATTGTTGAACAAAGGTTTCGATGCCGATGATACTTTGCTCTTCGCTATAGCATCGCGCATCGTTCAGGTCTCCTTGAATCTCCAAGAATGGGATTTTGGTACGTTTTTGCAGTCTATTTTGCAGCCCGTATCTGTTATTGGAATTTCGGGGGCAGGTTTTTGATTCATGATAGATGATTCCGTCAATAGAAAACTCTTCCAAAAGCTTTTCCAACACCTGTTCTTTCTCTTTATCAGCTCGCACAATAAATAATTTGCTATAAGCCAAAGCGGAACTAACGAAAGGATCAGAAGCATCCAGGTCATCGAACATCCAACTGTTGCTATAGGTGGATGCGACCACGCAGGTGTTCAATCTTGAGAACAATTTTGCATGATTGCCAAGGGTAAACCACAAGGGCATACCGTCCCAATACAGGCGCAGGCGTTCATTGGGAACTGCACTCACCCCATTTTTGATGCGTTGATTCAACTCTGCCAACAGCACTTTGTAATAATCCACAGCGTAGTGCGTGCCGCGCATCACCACGATAGGTCCGATATGAATTGCCGTATCAAAAAAAGTGATGGGCGACGGAATATGCTTTGCGGTCTCCAAAACTTGCCGCCACAGTACACATCCATCGTGCGAAAGCGCAATAGCTTCCCGAAACTTATCCATATCGAACTTTTGGGAAGCCACCTTTTCCAATTCAGGGATGATTTCCTGAAATTGTGCAGCCACCGAGGTGATGATACTTGGGCTTAATTTGTTTATGTAAAGCGGCGTGTTAATCTCCAGCACGGGCACGCCAAAATGTCGGGCATAATAGGCAAACCAATCCCCTACTTCGCGGCATTGATTGGTGTTATAGACCAATATGTCGGGTTTTGGCACCGCAGTAAACCCACTTCGCTGCAAGGGGGTTTCGTTTTGCAAAAAAGCACCTATATCGCTCGTGAGATACGAGCAAATGTCCGGCGAAAAACCATGAGCGACAGCTGTCGGAATATAGGTGTCTGCCTTTTTCGATGCTCCCAACATTGCCCCATGGTTTTCGGGGAAATAAACTTCAAATCCCATAGAATACAGCAACTCGGCGGGACCCACAGAAGAGCAATAAGCAATCTTCTTTGCGCGTGTTTGGTCAGCAATCCGTAGTCTGCTGAAATAATCATCCATCGTAATCCGAAGATTCGCGACTGATTCAAGCTTCAATATTTCAGATTTTTCTTGCAAAGCTTATGTGTTTTTTCAAATGATTGTTTTTTTTTATTTTTTTTTATGGATGCCTTCATCGCATCCTGTGTTTCCATCAATTTTTGGTCAACCATATCGGTGAATATTGATATTTTTTTTTATATAAAATACAAAAAATGCACCTTCACTAAGTTTTCAGCCAACGTTAAGCACTATCATGTACCCTAAGTATATTTTTTTTTTCACCGGAAGGATTTCATTCGGAAACTATGTAAACAACAATTATGTTTTTTTATTTTTAGAAGAAATTGATTTAACTAAATCTGTCAACGTAAGGTTTAAGGGAGTTTTTATATGATGTTTTCGCCCGTATTCCACAATCTTTCCGTTCATAAAATCTATTTCTGTTTCCTTTTTATTTATCAAATCAACAGCTAAAGATGGCAAATGATTGCCGGCATTCTCTAAATATTGAATGCAGAAATTTTTGAAATCATCAGGCAATTTAATTCCTTCTGCTTTAGCCACTTCAATGGCTTCGGAAACCACTTGGTCCACAATTTCCATGGTGTCGGGAAGATCCATCGCCTCTTTCATCGTCAGATTTGATATGGCGCACAAAGGACTAAGGGCTACGTTAATAATCATCTTTTCCCACAACTTATTAATCACATCAAAAGATTCCACCTTTTCGGTCATTAACCCAACGCCGGAAAACAGCGAGGCAATTTGAGAAGCAATTTCCGGATGGGAATCATCCATCGAACCTATATAGTTGGGCATATTAAAAAAACTTACGGAGGTTACGCTTGGTGAGTGCAAATTTCCTGCAAAATTCACTACCATCCTTATAATCTTTGATTCATCAAATTGTTCAAGATATTTTTGCCGAATCCCTAAGCCGTTTTGAGCTACCAAAACATAGATATCTTTTGGCGCGGACAAGCGTATTTGTTCTAATATGCTCTCAATATGATAGCCTTTCACAGCACTAATCAAAACATCAAAATCATGGTCAAACAATTCCTGTATGGAACTATAAACATGCCTAAAATACGCTTGTTTTTCAATCTTATCCACCAATTCAATCCCTGTTTTTCTTATGAGAGCAAGCTTATTTGAATCATAATCGGTGATAGCCACTTCGCAATTGGCAGCTTTCAGATGAACAGCCAATGTCTGCCCAACAGGTCCCAGACCAATAATTCCGAATTTCAATTGTCTATCTATCATATACTATGCTTTGCCGTATAATGTGTCATGAATATTTTATCATATAATAATTCGAGCGTCCACAACGCAAACTCTGTGTTCATTGGCAAATATCGGATTCAAATCTAACTCTTTAATCTCCGGAAAATCCTGCACTAAAACTGAAATACGTTGTATGATGTCAATGACTTTCTCTTTGTCAATTCCTTTTTTACCTCTAAAATCGTCCAACAAGATAGAAGATTTTATTTCGCGAAGCATGTTGCGGGCATCAACATCCGTTAGAGGAGCAATTTTGAACACCACATCTTTATAGACCTCCACCATCACCCCTCCGATGCCAAACATAATCACATGTCCCAAGTCTTCTGTTTCTTTTTTCGCACCAAGTATAAGTTCGCGGCTATCTTTCAGAAATTCCTGAACCAAGAATTTCAAATCTAACTGCTGAAAACTTTGCTGCATGGCAGTAACAACGCTACGAACCTCCTGCTCATCTCTAATATTTAAGGCTACACCACCCACATCGCTCTTATGAATAATCTTTTCGGAATCGGCTTTAATCACAAGCGGGAACCCTATCCTTTTGGCTGCTTCCACAGCTTCATCCATCGTATGAGCAACACTCCATTTGGCAATTGGAATTCCATAAGCCTCCAAAATTTGATACACTTCAGCCGCCGAAAGCATTGATTGCTGACGATTTTTTGCTGACGCAATAATGGTTTTGGCTTTTTCAATACCTATATCAACAAAAAATGTAAGTAAACCTTGCTCTCTTGACAGAATATCATGATAGTTCCCCATAGCAGAAAGTGCCTTGGCAGGTGTTTCCGGATAATCGAAACACGGAATGCCACCTTCCATAAATATTTTTGAAGTTTCTTTCCAACATTCTTTGTCGGTGATATAATTGCAAACAATTGGCTTGCGTTGCAGCTTGCTCATGGCACAAATTTCTTTGGCAACACGCTCACAATCCACAAAAAGCGGGGTAACAAAGGTCAAATATATGCTATCTATTTGCGGCTCGTTCATCATCACTTCAAAAGCACTTTTAAATTGCGCAGCTCCTGCCGTGGCAACCACATCCAAAGGGTTGTTGATGGAAGCAGCCTCCAACATCGTACGTTTCAATTCCGCTTTAGCGTTATCGGAAAGCGGCGGAATGTTCATACCGCACCTAATCAACTCATCAGTACCCATAACAGTTGGTCCGCCGGTGTTGGTTATCATGCCAACGTTCTTCCCTTTTGGAATGGGTTGAGAAGAAAAAGCAATGGCAGCATGGCAAATTTCTTCCAAATTGGTAAAAGATAAAATACCTACTTTCTCAAAAATAATTTCTATAGTTTT
>CAIWVT010000058.1 GCA_903916135.1 uncultured bacterium | reverse complement strand
TATGTTATTTTCTTTGCTTTTTCAAAACTATTATTCCGAAAAAGTTCTCATCCGAAGGAAATAGTACTTCGCCTTTCCTTTCTATGGTCTCTTTTTGTATACTTCATTGTATTTAGCATATATATATTCGTATTTATATTAAAAACTGGAATAGATTCAATGCATTGGACAAACCTAAAATTTTACTTAGGTTTGATGGCACAATTTATTGTCTATTTTGGAACTATATGTTTCTTTTTTATCAAACGCCATTCTCTTAAGAAAATAATAAATGAAAAATCAATAATCTAAATACTATGGCAACACCTACAGTTATAATCGGCATTGGAACAAGTGGATTAAGGATTTTAGAAAATGTTCAAAGATTCTATTATGAATCATTTGGAGTAAATAAACCAGAATATGTTCAATACATGTATATTGAAACCGATTCTAATAGTGAGGTTGGGATTACCCCGGTCGAGAATGAGATTAAGCAGGTTCTAATTTCTCTAAAGGAAATGAAGACAATGTGCAAATATGTGCAGAATCTTGGAGCTAAATGGGTCCCCCCGCTTGAAGAATTGTCGATTTATACAATAGGAGCTGGAGGAGTGAGACCTAATGGTAGAGTAGGCTTATGGGGTAAAAATTCAGAACAAAAAAATTATATTAAAGTTAAAGATGCAATCGAAAATGCCGTCAGATTAGCACGAAGTCCTCATAATCCTGATATTACGGATACTGAACCAGCTATATTTGTAACTGGTTCATTGACAGGTGGAACTGGTTCGGGAATTTTTATCGATTTGGCTTACTTGATTAGAAAAACAGTAACAAATATTGGTGAATTATATGGATTATTTCTTTTGCCTCCTATTCCCTCGGATTTGGAGGAGAAGGCACAGTATTATGCAAATGCCTATGGTGCTATCAATGACTTAAACTATTACAACCGAAGCGACACAAAATATCATGAAACATTACCGGATGGCGAAGAAATGGAAACTTCTGATGCTCCATTTGGTCTTACTCAATTAATTTCTCAAAACTATGTTAAAGGTGATCCAGCTATAAGCACTCTCAATGGTCTTTATAAAATGGCTGGGTTATATCTTTTTTTAAACATGATCGGAGTTAAGGAACATAGGATGGCCAGATTAGTTGATGCTCCTCCATCACATTATGGAACATTTGGTTTATCTGGAATACAATTTCCAAAGGACCAAATTCAAGAATATATAGCAGCACAACTGAGCACAAGTTTAGTTGAAAGATGGAATGATAGCAATCAGTATATTCTTCAAGGTAATAAAGAAAATATCCCAAGGAACGATATTGCAGAGATTGTGAAAATGGAGTGGGATTCAATAATTACTGATGCATTTCATATCCTTGACTCTGTTGGAAACATTACTATAAAAAAAGAGATAATAGAAATAACAAACAAAATAATAGATAAGGAAATTCCAGATCACTCAAAATATTTATTTGAAAAGTTCACCAGCCGATCTACAAATAATATTTATGTGGCACTCCAGGATAACATATCTAATGCAGTAAATATTATCATAGACCGAATTTATAAACTAAATAATGATATTCTTAATAGGACAGAGAATATTCATTATGCAAAGATCACATTAGAATATGTTACAGGTTTCATTGATGAAACGAATAAGTTTTGGCAGAGTATAGGTGTTTCTTCTTTTCCGAAAAACTGGGAAGTTTCTTTGGACAAAATGATTTCAGAAATTAATAAAAATAGGTACAAATATATATTAGAACATCAGAATCTTCTATCTGAAAAAATATACTCTATTTTTGAGTTTATGAAGATGCATTTTTTATCAAGCAAATTAGTTGATATTCATGATAATATTCTAAATAAGGAACAGTCATTAAGGTCTACTAGTAAAATTCAATTAAAACTGCCAAAAACGGAAACTTATGATAAAATAGCTGTTGAACTTGCCAAAGTCATCAACGATAAAAAATCCATGTCCTTTTATAAAAGAATGGACGATATTAAGCAAGATATTAATGACAACACATTGCCAATATTAAGGGTTTTCCACTATGGGTCATTTGATGATGAATTGAATTATGCACTTACCGAATATAATCGTAATTACTCCTATCCTTCAAAAGTAGATTTAATCCAGAATGATAGTCTATGGGAATATTTATCATCAATTGACATATCATCATTACAATCGCAAGTTTATAAAGATGGTATTACAAAATTTAGAGACCTAATAAAGGATAAGAATTGTGTCAATGATTATGATGTAACAAAGTATATTAAGGAGAATTTGGAAAATGGGATTAGAATTGCTAAGAAAGCTACAAATGTTTTTCTTTCAATTAAAGAAGGGTATACCTTAGATAAGGCTCACTATCTTCCACGATTTGTTGCAGGTTCTTCTCGTAATTCAATTGAGGAGGTGCTTAGGTTTTTCAAAAATTCAGAAAAGCCTTTTGATGACTTTCCATTAAGTGATCCTAAAACCATATTACCACTGCCAAATCTACAGAATATTTTAGTTTTTTATGATGAAAAAACAGGTTTGATTCCTTTAGAAATGATCTCCTATGCTGATAGAATGAAAAAAGTTTATGATACAAAACCAAAAAATATTCTTGACATCAGCGAAGAACAATGGAAAATTAGAACAAGAGCTTACATTCCTGAGTTTTAAAACTTAAAATATATACTCATGATTTTAGGAGTCACCGAAACAATACACGAAAAGAATCGGATTTCAATTCAGAAAAAAATAGGAATTGTAACGACCGTTTTCATTATATCGATCTGCTTACCTTTTATCATCTATGCTTTGTTTTACTTCAATATAGTTCCGGGCAAGCCTGTTTTTAGTTCAGATGTACAGGAGCCAGTTGCAAAGGTCATTACAAAAACTGGTGTTGGTACAGCGTTTTTAATTAATTCATCAACGCTATTGACAGCCAGGCATGTTGTTGAGAATTATAAAGTTGGAGATCAGGTTGATTTGATTTTTGAACATTCAAAGAAGCAATTTCAGACAAAAGCCACAATAAAATTTATTGCATCAACTTCACAACCAATTATAGATGAAAAAGTTCCTTTAGATTATTTCCTTACCGATGTGGCGGTTTTAGAAATTTCATCAAACGAAGATATAGAACCATTGCTGTTAGGAGAATCAGATGCTGTTGTTAATCTTGATGAAGTAATTCTTATTGGTTATCCAAATGGCGATTATTCAATTACCAAAGGGAACATTAATAATACAACTTATCAAGGAGTCAATCTCTTTAAATTAGACGCAACTTCTAATCCTGGAAATAGTGGTGGACCATGTATTCTTAAAGATGACAATACTGTAATCGGTATTTTAGTTGGGAGTAGTGCAACAGCACAGCAAGGGGAGAATATTGCTTTAAAAATAACTGATGTAAAACGCATTTTGAGGGCAGCAAAAATTGCATATTAAAAGGATGGCTAAAATCATACACAACTGCTTTTAATCCTATTGTTAATTATAATGGAAGAACCTGTATTAATACCTGACGACCTTGACCTCAACAAAGCATTTGAGATCATATTAACAGCAGTTTCTTTGTCTGATATTACCAAAGATATTGCAAGGTTAATTTGTGATAATTCTCTTTCTACATATTCAATTCAAGAAGTTAT
>CAIWVT010000057.1 GCA_903916135.1 uncultured bacterium | reverse complement strand
GGTGAAACAAATGCTATAGCCGAATCCATTAATAGTAAAATACAGACGTTCATCTCCTCAAATAAAGGAACAAGAGATAAAGATTTCTTCTTCTTCAGACTCGATAATTACTATGCCAACACATCAAAATAATATTTACCCTGCAAAGAAGCTAAAAAAACTACAAAGACTTTGAAAACACAGAACTTACCTAAACTTTGCAAAATCATTATCTTCCTAAGTCTTCTGACCTCTTGTCAACTCCAAACTTCAGGTACTTTAGACACTTTAGCGCACTTTAGGCACTTCTCATCTATTCCGACACAAAATTAAAATCCCTTGGATACTTCACCGAGTATTTGAAACTCATCACTTTTCTTTCATTGGCATTCAACATAATATCCCAAGTAAGTTTTCCGCTTTTTTCATTTAGCTTGGCTAAACCATAATCCATATTCTGCACCTCAATAGATTTCTTTTCCGAAACAGGAAACTGATCTTCAATAATTATATGGATAGTGCTTGCTTTATTGTTTTTTACCGTAATGTCCCAGCCGATGGTTTCTTTAATATTATTACCAATCAAAATCTTATCTTTCATTATTTTATTGCCTTCACGAGTGATGATAATATTGCGGTCTCTGCCTAAGGAAACATTCAGCGTGTCGCTTGCCAAATCGGTGTTTAAAAACGATTCGCCAGTGAAAGTTCCCTGATAATAAAGACTTGCATTGCCCGACAACAAGTTCAAACTTGTCCAATCCACAATCTGTGCCGACAAAAATACATTATTATCCATCTTAGGAACAGCATGGTAAATATAATTCACCGGAACACTCACCTCTTTAATTTTTATGGAATAATCTCTGCCATCCGAAGGAATGGTGTAAGGAATATCAATGGAATACTCCAAATTGGTAACATTGTTTTTTAAAGAATTAGAAATAAAATTGGCTGTCTCAACACCTTTTTCCTTCGCCCCGTCAATATACATAACTTGACTGTCCTCTCTCGAACCTCTGTAATCCCCAAAACTTGGAGCACTACCTCCATTTATCACATCAACATCTTCTATTGTGGCAATTCCGCTAACTGACTTAGCATTACTATATCTATTTCTTCCAGCCATTTTACTGATTTCGTTGCTACCCAATGTAGTCCCGGAAACTACTTTGTCAGCAGAAATAAGGGGAACTTTGTATTCAGTAATTTCAACCGACTCTAAATTTATCGAACTTGCCCGCATGGGAATATCCTGAAAAGTTATCATATCAGGCTGAATACGCACGGAATTCACAGTAACAGGCGTATATCCTATATAGGACACTTTAATATCATAATAGCCCGATGCTATGGGTTTAATGGTGTAATTTCCATCAAAATCAGAAGTAACACCAGTCAACATAGTAGTACCTGAATAAATAACCACATTGGCAAAAGGGATAGGTTCGTTCGTTTCTTTATCTAAGATTCTGCCTTTCAAAGTGCCTGCGCCTTTGGCAACAGCAACCGACTGATACGTGCGCACATTGCCCAATTTCCATGCCGATAGATCAGGTTTGTTTCCACTAAGTGTTGGGTTCGAAGTAGAAAGTTTCAGTTTTGCCTGATTCCAGTCTTCGCCCGACGATTGATAGATATTGGCATTATAAACTATGCTTAATGGTTGCGTGATATCGTCCACCCTGAAATCATACAAAGGGGTCCAACCCGCGCTGTTGATAAAATAACTGAGCACAAAAGATTCATTTACATCCTTATCACAATCAATAGCAATAATAATTCGGCTATGGGTCTTGTTTTTCTTTGATGTGAATTCATTCAACTGCACATAAAATTCCTGTATCTTTTTGTTGGCAGCTTCCAAATTTTTCGACAAGTTCAACTCGCCCTGCTTGATATCATTCAGGCGAAGACGATAATAGTCCGCAGCCTCTTTTATATCCGATATAGAAGAACCTGCATCACCCTTTTTCAAAAACTGATTGTTCAGCAGCAAGCTTTCTTCCTGACCAAAAACCACCATCTTGTTTTTGATGGTCTTAATTATAAATTCCTGTTCGTCAATTTTTGCCTGAATATCAACCTCCACCTTATCTTTGCGACTTAGATTTGGAATAATATTTTCGTGTTTCACCGACAAAATAACCGAACTAGGGATCTTATTCACCTGAATACTTACAGGATTTATTTCCCCTGGCAAATTATCAACCACTAAGAAATGTTTGCCTTTCAAACACTTCAAATCCACTTGACGCGAAATTTGTGCACCACTGAAAAATACGGTAACATCCGTAATTTTAGAATTTACCCATAAGGTATCAATCACACAAAAAGCTTTCTGAGAAATCAATACCAAAAGAATCACTATTATTTTTTTCATAATCATACCAATTAAATTTTTTACAAATGTACGAAATTAAAATAGTATGTCTGCAAAAAAGTTCCAATGGTACAAAGTTTATCACATTTACCAAGTTTTTTACCGATACATTCAATATTGAACCTCCTCCGAAAACCGCAAAGAAAAAAATACCACCATGATGCAGGGACACAAAACTCTACAAAGCATTGGTACGCTGAATAAGAAACTCTATAAAACTTTGTGCTTCTTAGAGTCTTTGTGTCTTAGTGGTAAGAAAAGGGCTTTTCGGAGTGAGCTTAATACTTGAATATAAACTCAATCTGGTATTATGCCGTATCGGTAATACTAATAAATTTAAGCACTTTAGTCACTTCTTCTCCTAAAATTTGGTGTAAAGGAAGGATTGGATTTCCTGACTTTGTAATCGGATGAATATCTGACTTACGATTATAAAGATTAGGATTTTGATGATGAGGGGCGATTGGATGAAACTTGCAGAGATTTTTTGCTTTATATTTTTAGAGATGAATACGATGAGGAAGGCGACAAGAATGATTATCATGTAGAGCCAGCGAACGCAGATGAAGGGCGGGAGATAGTGCAAATCCATGTTGGTGAACATTTTGAAGTAAATGTTGAGGGCGGCGGTTAAACTCTCGGCACGAAGTAATACCAGCATAGAGACGACGAAGGCAAAGGTGAAAAACCATCCGGTGATGCTGACAATTTTTGAAGGGACATGCTTACGGGATAAGCTGATGAGAGGGCGGCTGTAGATTTCCCACGACATGGCGATGCCATAGAGCAGCCCCCACATAATGAAGGTGTAAGACGCTCCGTGCCAGATGCCACAAATAAGAAATGTGATGATGATGGCGATGACAGAACCGTGAATTTTTAGGCTTCGCATATAGAAATTGAGAGGGGTGAAGATGTAATCGCGCAGCCATTCTGAGAGGGAAATGTGCCAACGCCGCCAGAAATCGGTGATGGAGATGGCTTTGAATGGCTCATTGAAATTGATGCCGATGTCGAAACCAAGGATGGAGGATATGCCGATGGCGATGTCGGTGTAGCCCGAGAAATCGAAGTAAATCTGCATAGCGAAACCAAGGATGCCCATGAGGTTTTCGAAACCGGTAAAACCGCCATTTACGGAGAAAACAATGTTAACATACATACCAAGATAATCGGCAATGATGGCTTTTTTGATGACTCCTTTTAGTATGAAATATATACCGCGGTTGATGTTGTATTTGGTGATGGCGGCAGTGGTGGAGATTTGAGGGAGAAAGAGTTCGGCACGGGTGATGGGTCCGGAAATAAGCAAGGGAAAAAACGTCATATAAAGCAGATAGTCGGTGATGTTGGTGGCGCAGTCAGCCGAATTGATTCAGTTGATGCTGCTATTCGCTTAATTAAAATGCTTGACATGGATAATGGATAGGGCAAAATAAGCAAAG
>CAIWVT010000056.1 GCA_903916135.1 uncultured bacterium | reverse complement strand
TTTTTTATTTGTGATTCAATAAGTAATTTTGTTTTTGAAGATGTTTTTATATTTCCGATGTTATGCATGACATTACGTGAAATATTGTTTTTTATGTTGCCCCAAATATTAAGTCTAATTTTCCATATAATAGACTTGAATCTTTCTTTAATGTTGTTCATTCGCTTGCGTTTTAATTTGCAATTCAATAAATAATTTTGTTTTTGGAGTTATTTCAGTATTCCAGATGTTTGGCCTAATATTATGCACAATAGTTGTATGTATGATTGGAGCAATTTTCCGTGTGATATAGTACCAGATGATGTGCCAGTTGTTTTGCGGTCTTCCAAGCAACACGGTGCATTCAATAATAGACTCAAGACTATCATAAAGATCATTTTTTGCACTTTTCCAAATATCTTTCATTTGTTATGTTTTTAATTTGAAATTTGATAAATTGCTTGACTATTGGAAATATGAAAATATCTCCAATGTTTAATTTTATGTTATTATATATATTGCCATTAAGATTTGCACTGATGCCATTGTTCCGTATACTGCACACATTATTATCCTTTATATCGCAAATGATACCATTTCCCAAATTATCAAAAAGGTTTTTTTTAACATCAAAACTAATGTTTCTCATTTTTATTTGTAATTTAATATTTTGTTTGACTTGCGAAGTTATTTCTATAAAATTAATGTTATTTAAAATACCATTTATAATATTGCCCCTAATGTTTGAACCCAAACAACCCCCAATATTATTCCACAAATTAAGTGTGAAGCTAATCCCTATGCTGTCCCTAATACCAGCACCAAATGTGTTTCTAATAGTGTTCATTTATTTTGCGTTTTAATTTGAGATTCAATAAATAATTTTGTTTGTCGAGACACTTCTATATTACCAGCGCCGTTCCAAATGTTAAACCAACTGATAAACGTGATTTTTGTTTGAATATTGCTCCTAATGTGAAGATAGACATCTTTATTAGTGATAGACAAAATGCCACTTCCAAAATTATCAAAGGTGTTAAAATATGGATTAAAATTGATATTATTCATTCATCTGCGTTTTAATTTGAGATTCAATAAATAGTTTCGTTTGTCATCTGTCAGCAATAATGTAACAGAATTTTTTAAATCTTCATTTCCAAAACTTTTAATTTCTTCTACACAATTAAATTCATCAGAAGAAAGAACTAAGTCGAGTACTTCTTTTGGCGTTGTGCTTTTTATAAATAGAGCTTCTTCGTAATAATGTTCTCTTAAATTAACATCATTATCTTGCAAAATTTTTTTAAGTTTCATAATTGTTGTTTTTTAAAATTAAACTTTTTTTATAATATCCAATGGCTGTTCAAAAACAATTTCATTCTTTACTAAATTTTCACTTTTAATCCTTTTCAAATATTTAGCAAAGAATTCATTGGCTCTTTCAATTGTTTCTACTCCATTTTCCATTGAGTTCATTATAGATGGCAAACTTAGCCACTTATAATCTTTAAAAATTTCAGGGAAGTACTTAACAGACCCATCTCCAAATTCTTTTTTTATAATTCTACA
>CAIWVT010000055.1 GCA_903916135.1 uncultured bacterium | reverse complement strand
TGAATAAGATAAAACCACACGCTGTGATTTGTTAGCTGTTGCGAATAGTACCGTTGTGCCCGTTCGGTGTCAGCCTCTGCCTCCGTCGCCGCTATCCTTTTAGGCTACAGCCAAAACCAAGTTAGTGAAACCTTCACTTCAAGTGAAACCTTCACTTTGAATCCTGCTGTACAAAGTTCGCACTTCTCACTTTTTAATCTTTAGCCTGCCCCTCTCTAAAGAGGCTTGGTTGGTCTGATAGTTGCTAACCTTGGTATTTATACCATTACATAATATATTTTAGTCCAAAATCAATTTGGTATAATGCCGATAGAGTAGCTGTTATAGTACAATTTCCCTGTCCCGTACATGCACATGTCGGGGTTGGACTATTACAGATACCGTATCGGTATTACAACCCTCTGTGTATCTCCTAATCCCTGTGCATCTCTGTGTAACAAAAAAAAATATTTGCAAAAAAACTCCAAATATCGAAAAAGAAAAATAACTTTGTCCTGAGTTTAGTTTTGGTATTATCTATGTCTTAAAAATTTGATTATGCAATGTACAACTGTTTTTTTGAAAAACATCTTGTTGTTTTCCCTGCTGATATTCTTATTTTCGTGTCGTCCGCATCATGCTGCGGTGGAAACAAAATCGCCTGATGGCACACTGAAGATAAGTGTTTGGGAAGAGGGTGGCAAAGCTTTTTATAAAGTAACTGCCGATGAAAAAAGTATCATTAACGCCTCCACACTAAGTTTCGACTTCAAGGGCATGACTTCCCTCGACGACAGCTTCAAAATATCCAATGTTTCGCGGTCTAATCACGATGAAACTTGGAAGCCTGTTTGTGGATTTTCGTCTGATATCAGAAATCACTACAACGAATCCTTCATCACCTTCACCGAAACAAGCGGAATGAAAAGAAGTTTCACACTGATAGCACGCGCCTACAATGATGGCGTGGCGTTTCGCTATCAATTCCCTAAGTATAATCAGGTGGACAGCCTATTGATACTTGCCGAGAACACCCATTTTTCTTTTCCTGCCAACGACACCGCTTGGTGGATACCCTCCAATGAATTTGCTTACGAATCGCTCTATCGAAAGACACCTTTACTTAAGATGCCCGATGCCAACACTCCACTCACTATAGCAACACAAAGTGGTTTTTATGTAAGTCTGCACGAAGCTGCTTTGTATGATTATTCGGAGATGACTTTGAAAAGAACTTCTGAAGGGGAGTTCTAAAAATTCATTTTTAAAATTTTCTTGCAACACAATCTGCATCCTGTTTTAATAATACAGTGAAATAAGCATCATAATTATTGAATTAACACCCACTTCATATTTAAAAAAAACAACTATTTCTTTTTATTTTAATTCCCAATACATTTAATAACTAACATATATACAGAGTGTTAGGTTTTGTACAATTTCAACCTTTGTACTTGTTCAAACCTAAAGAGATTGTATGTGAGGTTTATAAGCCCGATTATTCCAGTTGCTCTAACAATTCCTATTGATTTCACAAATAATCCATTCATGCTTTGCTCCATGAAGCCAAATACGTGTTCTACTCTTGCCCTTGTCTTAGATTTAGTTTTATTTTTTGCTTTTTGTTTGTCTGTTAATGGTTTTCCAATATATCCTTTTTCGTGAACTTTATTTTTAAGACGGTACTTTTTAATTACTTTTTACTGATTTTCGCCAGTATAAGCACTATCTGCATATAACGGTTGCCCTTTATCGGTTTTATCAAGTAACT
>CAIWVT010000054.1 GCA_903916135.1 uncultured bacterium | reverse complement strand
GTCGTTAGAATCACTTCCAGTCGTAGAAATATAAAATGTTGAAGTTGCTGCTAAAACTAATGATTTTTGTGAATTAATAAACAAAATGAATAGCAATAATCCTAAAATAAAGATAGACAACAGCCTAATTACAGACTTTCTTCCCCCAACCCCCATAAACCCTTTTTTGGCGTTTTTATTTATAAATGTTTCCTAGATTTAGCTGTGTGGCATGATTCTTAGGATTTTTTATTTTGTTGGAGAAATTTGTCTACGCCTGTTGGCGTAGTTGGAGCACACGTTGGTGTGCCCAGAATTTTAGTTTTACGTCAAAAAATTGGTTTTCGACTTTTTTAGCGAGCGTAATTTCTCCAAATACTCGTTTTAGCGAACTGAAGATGCCTTCGCTGGCTGGCCAGCGATAGCCGTAGCCTGTCTCGCGCACCCATGATTTGTGGTCCATGCTTTGGTAGTATTTTACTTTTTGTGCTCGAGTATTTAGTCCGTGTGGATTGGCGTTCGATCGAATTTTTATTATGGGGTTGATGTTGTGCTTTTTGCAAATTTCGAATGTTTCGTTTGTATCATGCGCGCCATCGAGTAATAAATCAGATATTTTGTCGTGATGTTTTTCTGTTAATTGACGAGCCGTTTCCGGCTCGCTAAGCGTTTCTGTGCCGACGACAATATCTATGATATTTCCATTTATATCTCCTAAGAGCACGACTTTTATCCATCCTCTTTTAACTTTCCATTTTTCACGTAGCCACTCTCCTCTTGTGCCTGGTTTCATGCCACTACCGTCTATTGCCATCGCTTCGCGATGGTTGGGTTGAGAAAACTTCAAATCGAGTTTGAGTATGCGTCGTCTTATCTGGCTCCAAACTGGAACATCAAAATTGATTTTTAATTCTGAGAGTTTTCTCAACAAGCCTTCGATTGTTCGATAATCGAAATTTCTCGCATGAAATAGAGCACAAAATTCAAACATTGATGTTGGATATTTGTATGGTTGACCGATTTTTTTCTTGTTTAAGTCACTGGTTTCTTTGTCCCAAGTTTCAAGAAACTTGGGGTTGATGTAAAATTCTCCTCGAACAACAAGTTGTTCGTTGTATTCTTGCCAATTTGTTCTTGCCATAAGTCATTATAAAACCGAAAGATTTAAATATATATCTATATATATCATTTGTTATGGCAAGAAAAATTAATGTAATAAAAAATAAAATCAAATTCGAAGAAGAATTTGAAGTGTTATTTGACAAGACAATAACCAAGTTTGGCACTGGTGCAAAAATAGACGCTCCAAAAGAATTCATCGGGCGTGACGTATTAGTTTTTGTGAAAAAGAAAACTTAATCATGCCACACAGCTCCACGTCCATATTTTAGTTGCTTGTTTTTCCATCATTGCTGGTGTCAGTGTTTTTTCTTCGCAGCAAATGAAATTCCAGTAAAACTGGAATAGAGCTACACCGTTGTTTAGCGCATATCTATTTTTTGCGTGGCATTGCGATTTTCGTACGAGTCTAGAAAGTCTGTTTCTTAATATTGTGTTAAAACATTCGTTTGTGTTTGTGTCTATATCGTCGATGTTTGGGTTGCCAAAGACTTTTCTTTTGATTGGTGGAAATATTTTTTCTCCGTTTTTGGTCTTGATTTTTTGTCCATAACAAAGACAATCTTTGTTATAATATTCCTGTAGAACAGGAACGTAATCTTGGTTTCCGTCGGAGAAAATTTTAATCTTGTGTTTATAATCTGGTTGGCGAACATAATCTTCAAATTGGTTAAACATGGATCTTATTGAGTTTTTATCCCAATTTCCGACGCTAAAAGCAGTAAAAAATAAAGATTTTCTTTTTACGCAAGTTGTAATTGCTGTCTGGCTCGGTCGAGGGAAGCAATCTGTTTCCGACTTAAGTTTTTTTTGTTTTTTTTAACCATCGTCAATATTTCATCAACTTCATATGTCTCAAAATCCAAATCATGCACAAGATATTTACTCATTTGTAGAGCATGATTTGCCAAATCATCAAGCAAACTACACACAGTATTTTTATTTATGTGATGCGTTCGAGAAATTGCTCGAACACCTTTTTTCTCGACGAGTTCTTTACAAATAGCTTTTATTTTTCTCTCGCTGATTTTTCTCTGATACAAGGGCGTACCCTTTGTCTCGACGAGATATTTGCTGCAATGATTGCAATAATATCTCTGATGTCCTGCAGTATTGTGTCCTCTTTTTACAATATCTTTTCCAGTTTCTCGACGGTAAAAACCACAGTCTTTATTTTGACAAACAGCATTAATTTTTCCTTTTGGACGAGACATAAAATCACCTCAACAAAAATTAATGTAAGAACTAATATATAAAAGTATCCATTCTAAGACAATGCCACAAATTCTATATGCGGTAAATTGTTACTTGATGTTGGTTGTGGATCTGGTCAGGATGTAGATTATTATGCATCAGCAGGTGCAATTGTGCACGGTATAGACGAATCTCCTGAAGAAATAAGAATGGTATCTAAAAAAGGCTTTGGTAATTTTATTGTTGGAAACATGAATCAGTTACCTTATGAATCAAATACATTTGATGAAATCAGATCAGTTTATGCACTTCAAGCATCTGACAATGTCTCCAAAGCACTCG
>CAIWVT010000053.1 GCA_903916135.1 uncultured bacterium | reverse complement strand
GTAAAAATTACTTCACTTTAATGCTGAATACCCTGCTCCAAGGTCCCACTCTTTTTTTTGTCAAAACTTTTTGACTTTGATAGTAATATGTTTGACCTAATACCACCTCAAAATCAATATAATTTGAAGTGCCATTGCTTAACAGATTTAACCAAGTTATGCCATCCAAGCTTTTGCGAAAATTGTGGTTTCCTTTGCCATCACCCATAATATGAACAGAAGGAGAAACTTCACCCTGAACCACATCTGCCACTTGAGGAACGCGAACATTTTTAATCACAACTTTTAAGCCCGAAGCCTTAACAATATCTTCGGCATGAGGAAGGTCATTATTTGCCAATTCTTGAACAGCAGCAACGATACTTACGGCTGCTAAATCAGCTTCACGATCAGCAAAGTCACGATCTCCTTTGTTTTTCGTTGGAAGCACTTTTTTATATGCTATTTGCGTATCTTGTAACGTCTCGGTTTTTGCTAAAAACGCAGTGAGTTTGACTGACATGCTTGCAAACAAAGTATTTTCATGCATAATGGAATAAAGGGTAAGAAAATAATCTATCTTGAGAGGGATAGACGAAGGTGCATCTAAAGCGGCTAATACTAGCCTAATAAAAATATACGACATGATTTTTCTTTTTTTGGTTATTAATTTTTTTACTGTTTATTGATTTTTATTAAAACGTTGCAAAAGTAATATACAATTTTTATTTTAGGGAATATTTATTTGTAGTAATTACTACATTGTGATTCATAATCAAAACATTAAAGAAATGAAAAAACAAAAAGAAAGTAAAGTTGATCGTGTTAGAATGCTTTTTGGAAAGCGCATGAAAGAATTGCGGACGAGCAAACCTTGGTATTTAAAACAATTGAGTGGCGCTTGTGGCATAGCCGAAACTGAATTGTCGAAGATAGAACTGGGCAAAAAAAGTGTAACGAATGTTACAGAAGCAATCATCATCATTGCTTTGGGCATGACGCACGAAGAGTTTTTTGCTACGGAAGGCTTCCGCAATTTGGCGGAAACTTTCAAGGGATTATCGTAGCATGCTAACGTAAGCGAGCACGATAATTTTTGGGAATAAGTCTGGGTTTTCAAAAAGATGCTTGGCTTGTTGTTGGCGGAGCTATGGAGTTTTGTGGAGGAAGTTTGATGTTTGAATTCAAGACATGCAATGAAGACCAAAAAACACGAAAACTCCTGACCTTCGGTACGGGACAGGACTAAGGCACTAAGGCACAAAGGCTCCCGATCTCCCGACCTCCGGTGCGGGACAGATACGGTACGGGACAGGACTAAGACACTAAGGCACTAAGGCTCCCGACCTACGGTACGGGACAGGACTAAGGCTCCCGACCTCCGGTATGGGACAGGCTCTAACAAGGTTTTAAAAAGTACCGTGTTCCAGTTATTATAGATGATACTTGCCAAAGATGTAAAGTTAAAGGTACTGTAACTTATAATGATTTACAGACAAAATCCCTTGACTATGATAGTTATTCAAATGCGTTGTCGGTTTATCGAGCCTACGTGCCTTATTTACTGTTTAATAAATTATACATTAATTGGATTGCAAAATTAAATAACCGAACAGAACCTGTAGCGATTCCAAAAAATTAATTACTTGAGGATAAACTATTATCTGGGAAATTAATAGAAAAATAAATACTCCGTTCGGATTTGGCTACAAACTAAGTCGTTTATATTCTTTTAGGTAGTGCCTTTAAAAAGGTTTATACCGATACGGTATCTATAATAGTCCAATAAATTGAACTTTAACAGCTACTCTATCGGCATTATACCAAACGGAG
>CAIWVT010000052.1 GCA_903916135.1 uncultured bacterium | reverse complement strand
TTTTTTATTTTATCATAATACCAATTGAAACAATCTCTCATCTGCTTCTCCGATGAATTTATATTCCGCAATGGAAGTTCTTTTAATAACACTATTTGCTGACGATAATAATCATCGGAGTTCCTATTCAGTTTGAGTTTGTTATTGGAAATTAGCGTAACAGGGTCAAGATAACCGATGTAACTATTACGTAAGGCTTCCATTCTTTTTAAATTATTTTCAGCATCAATATTATTTTCTGCCAACTCTTTTAGACATTTTAATACAACAAGTATAATGATGCTAATGGTTGTAAGACGTTGTTGTCCATCAATGATTTTAAAACTCTTGTCATCGCCGGTTTGAAGAACCAAGTATCCCATATAATGGTCTGATTCTTCTTTATTTCTGAGAACAGAAATATCATACCACAAATCATCCCATTGTTCAATTTCCCAAGTATAATCTCTTTGAAATTTTGGAATTTCATACCGTAAACCATTTCCCATTAATTGGCGGTACGTTAAACTGCTAGTATCTTGTATTCCTTTCATCATGTTGTGCCTTTATTTTTTTAAAATCAACACGTCGTTGAACATTATTTGTTATTCGTTGCCTGTTAAAAAAGAAGTCAAAATTAATACTTTTTTTATTACCACAAAATTAATCATTTTTCCGTTACAAAATATCAAAAAAATATTTCATTCCGATACGGTATCTGTAATTGTCCTATCCCGACACTCCCGACAGGTTCGTGTGCGGGACTGATTGTTCTATTGTTTTATTGTTGTTGTGCTTGATAGGCAAAGGCTATAAGGATGTGGAGGATGCAGGGTGGAGACTTCAATAAACCCATTTAACCTATATCTTACCCAAACGTTTTAATTCCCAAAAACATTTTGCTGTTGCGCTTATGTCCACGGCGGCATTATGGGCTTCGTCGAAACCTGTATGGAATAGGGTGTAATGTAGTTCGGATAGTTTGGGCCACTTGTAACCATAAGGACCCGGCAGGGCACAAAAGTTTGTGGAGCTTTGCATGGTGCATATCTTTCTTTTTGTGGCGGTGGAATCGTGCATGCGGTTTCTTAGAAATTCAGCACCAACAATTTTCTCATCAAAGCTCATGTTGTGAGCCACAAGAAATTCTGCCTCATTAATCAACGTTTGAAAGTTTTCTAATACGATTAAAAGTGCTTTACCCTCTATGTTGGCTTTTTCGTTCGAGATGCCGTGAATTTTTGATGCTTCAAGCGGTATGGTAAAACCCTCCGGTTTTATTATATGGTCGCCGCCGTCAATTTTGTTTCCATGTTTGTCATATAACAAATAGGCTAACTGAACCAATCGGGGCCAGTTGTTTAAATCACTTAGCGGTGCTTTCCAGTTTTTTGGAAGTCCTGTTGTTTCAGTATCAAAGAATAAATACATACTTATATTTTAGTGTTAGTTTTTTAGCTTGATGCAATTATATTTTAAAGGTAATGTAAAGCCACCTCATTTCTATCGGATTGAAGTAGCAATCTTAGTTTTCATATTGCGGCAAATATACAAATTATTTCTCAATGGTGAAACGTTGCAATTTCTTTTTGACAGGCAGAGCTTGTTGGGAGGTTATTGACGAAGGTAGCAAACCAAACAACGTAAATAAATTAGTAATGTTAAGAGCCTATTGAATATATTTTGTAATTTTGCAAAAAAAACTAATTATGAATACCATCGTTATACGTCCAAAATCAAAATCAAACTACGATTTAATTTTGACACTTATGAAAAAGCTTGGAGAAAAAACCAATGTTGTAAGCGATAAGGCTTTTGCAGATGCTTTGTTCGCAGCAGAAATAGAAACATCTATTTCAGAGGGTTTATTAAATGAAACAGAAAAAGCAGCTTTCCTGAAAGATATTAAAGCTAAAAAATGAATGTAGAATTTTCACGTCGGTTTCAGAAGGATTTTAATCGTTTGTCGAAAAACAACAATTTGGCTAATTTATACCGATACGGTATCTGTAATAGTCCAATAAATTGTACTATAACAGCTACTCTATCGGCATTATACCAAATTGATTTTGGACTAAAATATAGTATGTAAGGGTATTACTTGATGCTGCTATTGAAAACGTTATTAGTGCTACAGAAATATCTGAGATCAAAAATCTTAAAAAATTAAATGGATTTAAAGTATATTACCGCATTAGAATAGGTACATTTCGAATAGGTCTTAAAATTGAAAAGGATACTGTGTTTTTTGCTGCCTTCGATCATAGAAAAGATATTTATAAGAAATTCCCTTAAAAGATAAACGAAATTTTGTTTATACGCCAAAGAGGTTGTTGCAAACTTCATTTTTTAAGTTCGAAGTTGCAATCTTCGAACAACTGTGGCTCGTACGTTTGAAATCTATATGGTGTAATGTTATAAGCGACAATCTTCTAAATATTACAATATAAATAAATAAAGGTTTATGTTCAACATTTTCGAAAATGAAATCAGTCAATTGGTCATTCAAGCATTAGAATCACTTTACATTATTGAGACTTCAAAAAAAATAGATATTATTATTAGCAGGTATGCTTTTCTGCTAAATGTAATGGAGCAATTAAAACAGAAACAAAATAACTCAGGTTATTACGATGCTGTATTGAAAGTAGGACCAATTTATAGGAAAAGTTATCCTAATGCAATCATACAAAACTATCAATTAGACGCTATTTCAAATCCTTGTGCTTTTAACTCTGCAGAGTTTTATTGTAATTCATTAAACAATGCATTTATAGATCATTGTACGGTTGAAGTTGAAAAGATGTACAAATTGAAAAGAGATGAAGATAAAATAAAATTAATCAAAGCCTTGTTGAATACGGCTGATAAAATTAGAAATGAATTGCAAAGTAATTGTTCTTTTGCATATTCCTTTCAAAAGGCAATAGATGTATTGGATAAAGTTGAAACGCTTTTTACGAAAGCTAATTAAATCACTTTTATTTCGAATGATAAGCTCTTTGAATAGATGACTACCTTTTTATGTTTAATACTATTTTTTTATCCCCTATTCTGTATTTTTGTTGATACATACTATCATTATAAATTTTAAACGAAACATCATTCATTAATATAGCACCACATATTGGCAGTAATATTTCTTCATTTTTCCCTGTTTTTGTGGTCCAAAAATCTTTTTCTATATTAATTTTTGTTATACTTTTGTCTTTTATATTGTTCCATTCATTATAGAGCTCCGAACTATATTCATTATCATAAAATATTTTTGCATCATCATCAGAAAGCATTCTAATAAAATTTCCACTTAAAAGATATTCTTTGTTTTCATCGAGTTTATTAATAGCTGTTTCGGACATTTCAGCAATTACGGTATAAATAATTTTGATATATTTATTTCCATTTGCAATAAAATGCCCGCTACCATCAGAAAATTTAAAATATCTAGAAACACTTAAATCACAATTTTCGGAATTAAATTGAGCATAATACTTTTTGTCAAGCTCTTTAATTCCTATTAATTTTACAGGATGGTTTGCAATTATACTATTTCTATATAGATATTCCAAAGTGTCTTTGAAAATTTGATTGTATTTCTTTAATTTATTTTCTTTTCTGATCTCTTCCTTTTTATTAAGAAATTCATTTTGCATGATTGTATCTTTTTCGTTGATATTTTTGTAAAAGAAATTATAGCAAAAGTATTCAATATTAGATAAAAGCAGAGTATCGCTGTTGTTTTTTATACTAGTAGAATTATTATTTTTAATACTACAACCAGATAAATACAAACATAAAACAATTAATAACATCTTTCTTTTCATGATTTTAAACAATTACCTATACATTGCGAGGTTTTTACTCATTCAAGTGTTAGAAAAAAACTAATTATTGCTTTCTTGTAGTCCCAACATCGCAAAACTAATAACTCACCAATTATTTTGTTTTAGAGGACTTTTCATTTCTTTAATGTAATCATCTATTATACTTTGTAGTTCCAATTTTAGTTGAGAACAAATTTGCAGGTACTGTTTTTCAGATTGCAATGTTTTATTATATCCACGATAATAATCAATTTGCATAAGTGGTGTTTGGGATGGTGCCGACGACCCAATAACATTATATAGATTAATTTTAAATTTATTGTTCTTCATATAAAATGCCACAGTATAATCGAATCCCCATGTATAATTACCAAGTCTATAATTTATTAACTGATAACTTGAGCATTTTATTAAAATCATTCCAGCTTCTTTGTCATCATTTTGAATGACATTTTGTGCTGATTTCCACATATTAGCAATAAACATTTTTGTTTCAGAATATATCTGTTCCTTTGATTTTGAACAAGAATCAATTATTTCCCATTGAAAATTATTTTGAGAATAAGTAAAAATTGACAATAATAAAAATAGTAGTATTAAAAATATTTTTTTCATAGTTCTAAAGTATAATTACGCAAGTATTATTTATAATTAAGGTGCGAGGAAATGAATATCATAACAGAGGTTTTATTTAGTTAATTGTTAGTTACAAGCTTTGAACTATGGATTTGGAATCAGCTACTTTTATTACCAAAGTTGTCAAATAAAAGACTAATGATAAAACTTTATATGCATTTAATTCTGTACCGTAATTAATATCTTCTCCATGAATTACACGGTGTCTATTAAGTTCTCCTTCAACAAAGGAGTCTTCCGCCTTGTTTATTTCGCCATAGTCAGCCAAAGGTTGTAATATAGCAGATTGAAATGATGTTTTATTATAATGTTTATCAACAAAGTTCTTTGTTTTTGCCTGTTTCTTTTCTCTGCCAAAAAGTCTGTATCCGGAGACTTGTTTACTTATGCTGTCAATTTGAGATAAAAAAATCAATATTGAAAATTCATACTGCATATTCTCAAATGAACTAAAGCCTTTCTCAAGTATTGTTTTTTTGTCGATAAAGTTATCTAATGCTTGCTTCTTTAATATTTGGTAGTCTTTTTTAAGATGATTGATAAAAAATTCATTTATTTTGTCTCTATTATTTGATTTAATATAATCAATGACTTCAAGGAAGTCGAGGATATTTGTTGAAGGGTTAATATACCAACCGTATTGAACAAAATCTGTAAATAATTTATGGGAGCTTTCATTGAATTTGGCAGTAACATTTACTGAAGCTATAATGATTTTTCTAAAATTATCATTTGCTTGTTCCATTTCCCTTGATATTTTTTTTACACTGTCCATTTGTAGTTTTTCGTTACTTACTCATAATGCTCCACAGCCTTTCTGCATGCATCCAAAGTTAATACTTTTATTTTATGTTCTAATTGCATGCAGCAACGGTTTTGTCATAGGGCGTTATTTTTCAAATTTATCTTTCATTACCTTGTCTACAAACTGATTTAACATGTCCAACTTTGAAAAAAATGTGTCGTCAATTTGAAATTCTAAAGTGTCGTTAAAATGTAGCTTGTTACGAAACTTGTTAAATTCTTTAATTAATTCAATTATTTTCAGGTCTAGTCCGTATTCTATCCTGTATTTTTCTGTCCCCAATAATTCTGTCATTCCGATAGTTTTGTCTTTAATAGCATCGTGATTTATAACTTTGTTTTTCCTGTCCACAGTAAATTTCTCGATATCATTAATTTCTTTAAGTTTGATAGGTCTTTCTCGTTGTTCCTTAGCAAGTGTAGCAAAACCATGTCTGTTTTTATCAATTACATGCACGCAATAATCTTTTAAAATTAATTCTGCTTTCATGTAATTCTCAAAGAAAATAAGGAATCGAATACAGTCAACCAAAAAATCAAAAATATATTCAGTAATATCAGTGTCTTTGGGATGAATAGTGTTTTTGTTAATGTCTTGTCTTATTTTTTTTAATTGATCAATATCTTTGATAACCTTTGCTCGTTTAAAAATTTCCGCACCGAATGCTATTAAAGACACTGACGTTTTTAATTGTTCAGTCTTGTCAGAGTATATCCAAAGGTTGATCTTCATTTTTTATAATGCCCTATAATTGTTATATAACATCGGTTCCTCCGTCCCAAGCCCCCCAATTTAGCAAGCTTTGTTCAGTAATTCCAATTTTTTCACTCCACAAAATTAAACATTTCCCCAATACATCCCCTAAAAAAAAATCCACTTTTCCATCATTTCCAAAAAAAATCACAAAATCCATACAAGTAATGCTTTAATTTACTAAATTTGCCATCAAAAAAAGAAATGCAATAGCCCCAACAAAAAAATTGTAATAATTGTTTTACCAAAATCGTTTATTATGGAAAATTCCCTGTTCCAAATCCAGCGTACCTGTGAGGAATGTAGTTTTCTGTGTGTTCAGTTCTTCCTGAAAGGAAAGCATGTGCCTATTGAATATTTAGAAAAAGACAAGCTGAAGCTGTCTATTGTGTTGGACAAGGCAGCATTGAAAGAACTCAATGCCCAATTAGAACCTCTTCATCTTAAATTGGTGGAGGCTAAACCATCGTTTAACATCGAAAACATCAAAGCGTCGCTGGAAATTTGGCTCTACCAACCCGAAGTATCCATTGAGTACACTTGTGCAAAATATTTGTGCAAGAGCTTCAAACGCACGTATAAAGTGATTCGCGATTTTTTTGAAAAGGAAACAGAAACGACCATTAGCGAGTATTGCATTTGGCATAAGATTGATCGCGCAAAAAAGATGTTGGAGGATCCGCAAAAGAGTATTCAGGAAATTGCTAAGGAATTAAATTATAATACTATCGGATTATTCAACAGACAATTCAAAAGAAAAACAGGGGTGACTCCCAAAGCGTTTCGCGCCTCCTTCCTCGCCCAAAAATAATGTCATATCGGGCAAAATAGTGCCATTATTGGGCAAAATAGTGCCATAATATGAGCAAAAACGGCAGTACCTTTGCTTTTGTTTTATAGGATGTAACGCATCATGAAATTTGCATAGGGCAATTGATGCTGAACTCAACTTATAACTCAATGATTAAGAGGCAAAAAAAAGCTCGCTAAGGTGACAAAAGACGTCACTAAGGTGACAATGAATGTCACTAATGTGACCATAAAAGTCACTAAGATGACCATCAATAGTCACTAAGGCGACATAAAAAGTCACTAAGGCGACAATAAAAGTCACTAAGGTGACCATGAATGTCACTAAGGCGAACATATATGGTCACTAAGGCGACAATGAAAGTCACTAAGGTGACCATGAAAGTCACTAAGATGACCATGTATAGTCACTATGGTGACCATGAAAGTCATTAAGGTGACCATGAATGTCACTAAGGTGACGTAAAAATGAGGATAAACGAATACGTAAAATATTATAACGAATACAATATCTGATTACTAACTTAAATTATTATCATTATGGGATACACAAACATACCAAAAAACACAAACGATGCCATTGATGCCGTTGTTGATATTGACAACCGCCAATTAAGCCAAGGTTCCGGCGGGATTAACACTCACAAATGGGAAGATTGGCATTGGTTGCTAGCCGAAAGCGCGATGTGGACTTCCTATCGCGTTATCCTTGTGCTGTATCGGGAAGCTTACGCAAACAAAAAAACCATCACCATGGCAGAGCGCGCCATAGTGAAACAGACGCTCCAAGCCGCTCGCGAGTATTCAGGTCATGGCGTAACGGGTCATCGTTTATTCTTGAAAATTGCCGCACATGGCGATACTCAGGATTGGAATATTGCAAATATCAAATTAGGCACCCCACTTGCCAAAAAACCAGCTTTGGCACAAGGTGACTCTCCTGTTGCTTTGCAGCCGGTGGTCAACATCAAAACAGTGCTTTCGAATGAAATGGTACTAACCGTTGAAAATCCTCAAACACCTGGCAAGCTTGCCTTGCCCAAGGGGATGAAGTTTTCGAAAGTGTATCGCTATGTAGGCGCTTTGGCTCCCAAGAGCACCGCCGATTTTGACTTTTATGGCAATGCCAAAAGAGGCAAGCTTGCTGTGAATTTTGATGGCATTGATTTATCGGGCACCACCAAACTCTTTGTATGGTTCTTTGCCCGCTACGAAAGCAATAAAGGCGAATTAGGACAAGCGGGAGGATGGGTTTCGAAACAGATACTCTCTTGAGGTAAAAGGTGAAAGGTGAAAGGTGAAAGGTGAAAGGTGAAAGGTGAAAGTTGAAGCCTACTCGTAAGGGTGGGCTTTTTTATTGTTCTATTGTTGGATTGTTCTATTGTTGTTTGTGCCCTTTGTGCTTTTCTTTGTGTTCCTTGTGGTTAACTTTTTTTTACCACAGAGGCGCACAGAGTAAAAACACAGAGGTGCACGGAGGTTTTTTAATTCCAAATACCAAGACGAAATTTTCTTTGTGTCTTCGTGTCTTCGTGTCTTGGTGGTTTATTTCTTTTTTTACCACAGAGGTAACAGAGGAAAAACACAGAGGTACAAGGAAGATTGTTCAATTGTTGAATTGTTCTATTGTTGTTTGTGCTCCTTGTGCTTTTCTTTGTGAAACTTGTGTTTAATTTTCTTTTTTTACCACAAAGAACACAAGGTTAAAAACACAAGGTACACAAAACCTAATAGTCTAATAGTCTAAAAACTAAAAGTCTAACATCTAATTCTTGATTATCTTATCAGAATATGTATGTATTTTACCATCTATATCCACACCGCTAAACCTGAAATAGTAAATGCCTGAATTGACTTCAACACCTTCCCATTTCACCACATGCGAACCGGCATCAGTTGCACAATTGTCTATATGCCCCACATTTTTCCCTTCGGATGTAAATATGTCTATATAAATCTCTGTCATGTTTCTACTCAATGTATAATAAAAGCCAACATCTTTTGTAAAAGGGTTGGGGCTTGCATAAACATTGTCAATCCAAGGTCCTTCCAAAATAATTACCTCAGTGGTTAGGCTATTGTTGTTTGCACATATCTCGCAAATGGAATCAAGAGAAATAATATTTGAATAAATAGTCAGTGTAAAGGCATTTTCAGGGATGGTAAACGGTACGGTATAGATTACCGTTTCATTAGCGAGCAATTGGGGATAGAATTTCTCGCCGATTTTAACGGAGTCGTTGCCCATGATAGCATACACCAACAGCCGCACATTGTTAACCGGCACGCCGGTATTCTGAGCATAAACCGTTACATTAATTTTTTCTCCTTTCAGCACTTCATTCTTATCGGAAGTTAGATTCGTCAGATTTACATCCGAAGCAGGAAAAATTAATAAGGTAGAGTCAGGGTATGAATAATACTGTGAAGTAAATTGACCATTAAACGAGATGTCAATTTGTGAAATCAAATCAAGGAAATTGACGATAGAATCACAAATACGTTCATCAAGCTTGAAATGCAGGTAAAGATCTTTACTTTGTCCGGGCGTATATGCTCCCATCAAAGCCGTCGTTATGGGTTTTGAATATGTGCAGTTTGTCGGCAAACTATCCGTCAAAACGTAATAGGCAGGACCATTCTTAATGCCCAATGTAGTGTTCAAAGCAATATCACTTCCAATATTATAAGATGAAATCAAAGCCACAATATCAAGTGAGGTGTTGGGCACAATCACTAATGAATCATTATCACCCATTAAATTGCCGTTGATGGAATAGATTTTTTTGGTTAAAAATATTTTAGGTCCAATTGGAACCACGCTAACCACCCCGTCACCTGTATAGTTCGATGTGTTATTGTAATTATAATTCAATTGTTCGTCAGTAGTAATGGGCAGGTCTTCTCCCACGGGAGCATAACGGGAATTGACTTCACCCTGTTCCAGAATATAGATTTTGGAAGTATCTGCTGATGGAAAATGATGGAATGAACTCATATCTATCACTTCCTTGTTACTTCCTTGACTATAAGTGGCAGGCAGGGTAGCCGTCATGGATGGGAAGTCGGTATAATTCACATCGTTTACCGACCATTTCACGTTTTCCAATCCTTTGAATTCTGAAGTGGTGTTAACGGTGATATCCGTTAGGTTTCCATCGCCAATCACCAATTTTTGAAATTCAACGATATTGCCTGTAGTAGTTTTCGGTGTGATGCTAAACTGCAACTGCGGCACATCATAACTAACAGCACCATGATTTGCACCTGTATAATGAACCTTGGAGCCTGAAATCGTAAAAGGCACGCTATAAATTCCGGGAGGCAAACTTTCATCTATACTTATGAGAAACATGAAATAAGCCCTGCGCGTAGGTTGCAACAGATTCAGGGTGTCGCCCATTTTCACAAGCACCTCTCCATCGGGTTGATTAAAACGCCACCCTGTGGTAAACGATCCGATTTGGTCGCCGGAATGTAAAACTGCTCCCGTATTTGGATCAGCAACAGCAGGAACCAAAGGACGGGGATACGCCACATATTTCATAACAACATGTGTGCTACCCAATGCAGCAGGAATCGCAGGAGTGATTTTTGTATCTAACCAATTATCATCCGTACCATTGACCACCGTTACCATTGCTTCAACAAAAGTACCGCTCACTGTTTGAGGATAGCCAGCGAGGTCTGGATTTGCGGGGTCAGCCAAGGGAACCAATGTTATTGACTTGTGGTCGAAAGCCGGATCAAAAATGGCAGGCATAGTATATGAAGGTTCAATCAAACTGCATGGGTCTTTGCCTCCGGCATACGTAGAAATTGAAACATCGCCATACCCATAACAAACATGATAGGGATCAAAATCGCCATCGAACTCATGGGGTTCATTGAGGTCTTCAACTTTGTGCTTCACATAACAGGTGTCTATCCCAATCTTAACCACTGAAGGGCTTGCTGAAGACGTAATGGACAAATCAACTCCTTGAGCAAATGCCGATAGTGTATGCGAGAAAATGACCCACGGCGACCCGCCAAAAATCTCTTCCACCACTAACCAACCACCTTTACTTATGTCAACAGGTCCTTCCTTGCCTTTGCCTTCGTAAATGGCATTGATGTTGAAATGAACTTTGCCAAGATTGTCAAACCAGTCGCTGCCGTAAGTATTATCCGCGCCGGCACACCATCCTGAATCCACTTGTCCTGCCATGCCTGCATCCAAATGAGGAAACACATGCGGCGAACCTATCGGGTAATCTTCTCCGTTGCCTATCATATAAACATCATGCAAATAACCCGTTGAAGAATGGAAACGGTCGCCCAAATCGTCAATCCAATCATCTATGCCGTCACCATTCTTATCGCACAAAGCAGGAGGAATAAGCAACTGCGGAATATGGATATGATAGTTGAAATCATCTTCCCAAATGGAGATAGAATCTAAAGTATTCGGATTTGATAGCCATTGTTCGTAAGAGTGCCCATCCACCTGCACAATGGAATTGATGTCATAACTACCATCCACAAGTTTAGGAAGCGTGATTTTGTAATTTGAAAAGCCTTTGGGAATGTCATAAACCATATAGCCGAACACGCCGTCTCCTAATGATTCAACGCCTTCTGCCGCTAGGGATGGATCGTTGTATTCCACATCATGTCCGGCATTTCGTATCCAATAATATGAATATTCGGTAGAAGCATCCACATTAAAGGTAATATAAGCCTTCCCCTTTGATGGTAAGGTTTGCAAGGTATTATTCAATGAATCTTTTATGATAAAATTATTGGTAAGATACTCAAACTGTAAAGGATTTGGAAGCGGAGCATAATACGTATATGTGGTTCGGATAGGTGTTTTCTTCTGTTCATTGAATATCGTTTTGTAATCAATATTAGAATAATTCGACCTTGCAGGAGTCGGATTATTCATATCAATCTCTTCACCACCCATAGAAAGTACAGCAATAAATTCATTATGGGGTTGGGGAACAGTGCCGACACACGTATCTGTTGGTAAAAGTTGATAATGGATAGCAGCAGTATCAATAAAGGTATAACCTTCATAATTGTTGATGCTTTGATTAATCAACTGTACATATTTTATATGACCTGTGGAATCCCTGTCCATCCAATGTGTCCAGGATGTATCAGCAAGATTCGGACTGTTCAGATTGGGCGAATACGGATAAAACATGCCGGGAACACTTTCGGTGAGCGTGCCTTGCACATGCCCGATGCCTGCTGCCATGGCAACAAGATCAGGAGGGTCAACCCATATCTCGTAAGAACAATACGGATCATAGACCTGATGTCCCGGTACTTGGTTGATGTTCCAGGTAACTTTCCAAACACGAATTTTGTCGCCGGGAGTACCCACCTCGGCTATGCCATCATTATTCTGATCTTGCGGTCTAAGCCCATCGTGGTTGATGTCTTCATAATAGGGAATACTATCTCCCGTGGCAAGTCGGTGCCAAGGGTTTTGCCAATAAACGGAATCTTCTGTAAGAATATAGCCTTTAGGGTAGATGGATGCTGTGTCGAGCCATGCATCCGGATGTCCGTTGTTGCTGATATCAAACTCAGGGATACCTTGATTGTCGCTGCCTTTCAACACGTCAACAAACTTCCCGCCGGGGGTTTTCAAAACAGGAACATTCAAGCTATGGTCAACCCAGTAAAAAGGAACATCTTTTGGAATATACTGAACATATTGAGTTTGCATGGCTGGTGTGCGTTCCTTGTTTTCCATAATCATAAACACCTTGAAAGGTTGATAATAGATTCCTAAGAAATTTTTCCAATTGAGATCCGCATCAGCAGCAATATTTGCACTGAACATCACATCTGCGTATGCTCTATACTTTTTATATAAATGCTTTCCATCGCCATCACCATATCTTGTTGTGTTTATAGATGTATTAATATAGGTATCAAACGCGATATAATTATCAATGTCGGTATGGATTTGAGAGGTGATTGGAGGAGTTTTTATCCTGTAAACAATCACGGATTCTGTTCTGGCGGGTATGTTAATTCCTGAAAATTCAATATCGTTAGCACTTACCGTCGAATTGACTCCAGAGGTGAGCACATCAACAAAAGAAAAATATGTACCGATGTTCTCCGAAATCTTTATGTTGGAAACAGCAACATCCGAAAGATTGCGGACTTTTATCCGTACTTCAATAGTATCAACTTTGTCATACGGAATAGCATTTTTGCCTGCTACCACACCATTTGGCAAATCATTATAGACCGAACGGGTAACATCCACGCTGTTGGAAAGAGAATACAGTAGTGTATTGAAGGTCCATTGCAGTTGTCTGCTTCCGGCAAGTATTTCACTATTGCCACCCACAGTAGGCAAACCAAGGTTGCAGATGATTTTCCCCCCGCCTGCTTGAGGTCCTTTCAACACAAAGATTGCTGCTGCCGAATTGGTGGCAAGACGGGCTACTACTTCCGCACTCCCCGCATTAACAGTAGGAACAGAACTTGCATACAGAAAATTACCTGTGCCGTCTGCTGCGTAACTAATCGGATTGTTTGGACTTGTTATATTGATATCAACAAGATTTGTGCTGACATCGGCATTAACAAAAGTGGAGAAATCAACCGAACCGGGGGCTAAAAACCCTAACTTCTCAATCAGGTAAACAGCATTGCCTTCAGCATAAATGGTTCCGCCCTTGCTCAAAAAGGTGTCAATTTTTGCCTTCATATTTGGCGAAGCCGAAAACACACTATCCATATAAAATACGGAGTTGTTTCCTTCAATCACAAAGGAAGGTAGAATAAATAACTTTGTATCCTCCGAAAGATAATTATTGTCGAAGGTGTGTTCATCCACATAATAATACATATTATCATAAAGATAGGTGTCGAAAGAGTTCTTAAAATACATACTCTCCCATGAGATACTGAGGTTGTTTTGAGTTATAGAACTCTTGAACAAAGCAACCGATTTGGGATTCCTTTTGAATTGTAAAGCATAATGATCGGTACTTTGCCAGTTGTAAGCAGCATAATTGTTTGCCGTTACGGAGGAAAATTCCGTAGGAACAGCCTCCGGAAGAATAAAACTTCCTTTATTGCTGCCCGATCCTGCCCAATAAACAGAGAATTCGCCGAATTTCGGAAACAGTAAGCTATCTATATTGCCTGTGATTCGATAATCCAAATCTGATTTTGCAAGCACTAATTTGTAGGCTTTCAGAAAATCGGTTTGTGTGTTATTCGTGGGAACAATCACTCCCTGAGAAAATAACATATTGCTGAAGCATACGAAGCAGAGCACTAAAAAGGCGTAATTAATTTTATTCATAAGACCTCCGTTTTTATTTGAATTTTTTTCTTGGTTTTTTTCGTGTGATATGTGTATTCATTCTTTCTGTGCCGCACATAGGTCTTCCCACATAGAAAGGCAAGCTGTAACAAACACTGATATGAGTAAATAGGAATTTATCGGTGGCAGCGTTTCCTTTACGGCTGCCTATACTTTTTGCTGTGATGTTGTCAAGGTAATCTGTAAATGTGTAATGATAAACTGCACCCGCCCTGATGGCTATGCCGTTGTTGAATTTAAATTCAGCCGACAGACCTATGGGCACGCCGAAACCAAATTGCGGTACTTTGCCCACATTGTCAATATCTAAATTGCGATAATTGGTTTCATATTTATTATCTCGCTTGATGATAGTTGCCTTATCTTGGCTATCGTAGGTTTCCGGCAGATTGCGTATGCTGCCATCGTTCCAATAATAATAGGTTTCGTTAGCCGAATTCTTTAAATCGCCCGATGTGCTGAAAAACAGTGCCTCCACACCCACAAAAAGATAAGTAGAAAAATGATTACTCAACTTGCCTTTACGTGCCCAATGCAAAAAATTGAACGACAATCCCAATTGAGGTGCTAATATGGATGATTTGAAATTGAGAGTTCTGCTATCAGTCTTTTCATCTCCATAGAGGTTACCACCGAAAAAATTCAAACAAAGACGTGTAGCTTTAAAAATATCGCGTTCCACATTCAACTGTATGCCATATCGGTAATAAAACGGAACTTTAAGATTATTGTTTGCCAAATCTCCGTAATAGGATGTCATTCCAAGACTCAAACCCAGATGAAAAACAGGTCGTTTTGAATCTCTTACAAGAAAACTTTTTTCTATAGGTGGATTCGTCAATGCAAAAGATGACCGTATGACTAATATTGTCAGAAAGAATATTACACATAAGATTCGAATATGTCTTTTCATAATCACTTTGCTATGATACAATTTGCCACCATTTAAAATTAATGTACAAAGGTAATAAATAATTTGTCTAATAATGTATTTTTTTAACTATTTTATGTAAAAATATTTTGCATCATCCCAAAAATTAATTCATACTCGCTTCATATTATTGACTGTGTTTAAATCAAAAATGTATTTCCACAGACATTGTATCGCATAAAGACGCTATGGCTCAAAGAGATTTGACTCTATAATTTATGATTTTAGAAAAATGTTTTATTTGGTTTTATGTACAATAATAATAATGTGTAAATTTGCACTATAAATTGAACCTATGGTTTTTTTTCTCAAATCAAGTACTATAAACAGATAAATAATTTATTAATAAAACATTAAACCTATGGAAACTCCTGCAACACCTAATTACAAACGATTCGATTATGAATCGGACAAAGCTTTTTATGCTGCCTTTTTGAACACAGCAACGCAAAATGTCTTTATCATTCTTAGAGATATTTCAGAAAGTCTTGGACTCGGATTTGATTTATCAAATGATGATAATATGCTGAATGTTAATTTGTGGAACATATTGCAGAGTAATATTGAGCCTGAACTTTCACTACACATCATTGAAAAAATTGAAAGGCAATTCCCTTTTGCCAATTATCTTGCAAAAAACTATGCGTTTTACAAAAGGAAAGAAAGAACTGCTGAGCCTAACGATTACTGCAAAGTTTTTGAAATGCTTATTGGGCAGTTGAATTCCTATAGAAATTATTATTCTCATGCCGTACACGACTACGTTCAAATGGATCCAACAATTATTAAAGGAATGCAAGTGCTTTTTGATGCAGCACGTCGTGAAGTGAAAGTTCGATTCGCTTTAAAAACTAAAGATGTTGACCATTTAGTACGATTAAGTTCACGCAAAGTATTTGGAAAAAATGAAGCTTACGAGAAAGAAACTTTTGAATATCGCTTTTTGGATGCAAGTGAAAGTATCACTGAAAAAGGATTTGCGTTTTTCATTTGTATGTGGCTACAGAGGAAAAATGCTCAGGAAATGCTGAAGAAAATGACAGGATTCCAAAAAAGTGATTCGCCAAGTCAAAAGGCAACACTTGAAACTTTTACATTTTATAGCGCAAGAGTGCCTCAACCTAAACTGACGAGCGATAATACAAAAGAAGGGCTATTGTTAGATATGATTAACGAACTCAAACGATGCCCAAAAGATTTATATCCGCTGTTGAGTAATACGGATCGCGAAAAATTCAAATCTATTGAAACAGATAAGGATACTAGTTTTGAAGATGAATATGAAGCAATGCCTATTTTGAAAAGAAGCAGTAACCGTTTTAATTATTTTGCTCTTAAATATTTGGATAATTCTTTTGAGAAAATAAAATTTCAAATTGATTTGGGAAATTATTGCTTCCATGTGTATGACCAGCAAATTGATGGAGTTGTTAAAAAACGCCGTTGGATAAAAAAAATGTTGGGATTTGGGGTGCTTGAAGATTTTGCAGATAGAAATCGTCCCGATGAATGGAAAGAAAAGATTCAAAAGATTGAGGGCAGACATCATAAATCTGATGACGTTTATGTTGAGGAAACCACACCTCATTATCATATCAATGAACAAAATATTGGACTAAAGATTTATGACAATTATTTAGAATCAAAGAAAGAAAGAAAAATTTGGACCCCTCTACCTGAATTTGCAAAAGAAGACAAACAAAGACATAATGAAACCAAACCACGAAATGAAAAACCCGACTGCTGGTTAAGCCTTTATGAATTGCCAGCAATGGTTTTTTATCAGATTCTATTTCAGAGAGGATATTCCGTTCTTTCCGCAGAAAAAATAATTGAAATACATAAAGAACGAATTGAGCGGTTTTTTGAAGATGTTGAAAACAGCAGATTGAACCCCGGCATTACAAATGATGCTCTTTTGGCTGAATTAGAGCGGCGAAATCTCGAAAAATCATTTATTCCAAAAGCAATTATTAATTATCTTCTTTCAAAGACTACCGAATCATTTGAATCTTTAGCTGAAAAAAGACTCAACGAACTTAGGCTTGAAACAATTGATTACTTAAACATAATAAAAAGACAACGCATTCATTTTATGGACAAACCAGGTTCGAAAAATTATATTGAAATGAAAAGTGGCGAAATGGCTAATTTTCTTGCACATGATATGATTCGAATGCAGAAACCTGTAGGAAAAGAAGACGGAAAGGCTAACAGTACGGAATTTCAGTTATTGCAAGCAAAACTTGCTTTCTTTACCGTTAATAAAAGCACCCTGTTTGAAACATTCAAACTCTGTAATTTGGTTGATGCCATAAATGCGCATCCTTTTCTATTTAATATCAACATTTCGGAATGTAATGGTATTTTGGACTTTTATATCAATTATCTCGAACAAAAAGTTGCATATATAAATTTATGTAAAAGAGAAAAAAGATATGAGGATTATCATTTCCTAAAAATAGGAGAAAGAAGAAGAAGTTCGGGCAAAGAATATATAGGTAAACTCTCGAAAGAACTGAAAGATGATGCTGTTATGAATTTGCCAAGAGGATTGTTTTTAAAACCAATTCTTGAAGCTCTTGATTCAAAAGATAAGACTAAAAGGCTTGTAACAGAATTTAAAAAATTGGACAGAATTAATGCTGCTTTTATTATTGAAAAATATTTCGCTTATGTTAAGGCAGACAAACCGCAGGAATTTTATTATTATAAAAGATCCTACGAATTGTTAAACAAAATACTGGACAACAGAAAGGATTTTGAAAAAAGAAAAACTATTGCGAAGCAATATTTTGATACAAATGAGCTGACTCAAATGACAGGAAAAATTGAAGGAAATCCAAAAGAAAACCCAATAACACGATTGCTGCCGGTCTTGGTGCGTAATCATATCTTCAATAATCGGATTAAATCGGAAGACGAAAAGCTTAGGGTTAAAAAGGTCTATTTCGAAAAATATAAGGATTTTACTGAAAGCGAGAAACAATTCCGATTGGCAAAAACATGCGACATAGTTCTCTTTATGATTGCAGACGATATGTTTAGAAAGAATTTTGTGGTAGATAAAAGCATATTAAAAAATAAAAATAAGGTGTCTGTTCAGGATGCTGTGGAAATTGGCAAGGGCTATAAATTATCAGAAATTAAACCGAACAGCGACGAAGGATTTTTGTCATTGCAAACTCGGGTTGAATTACAGATACAGGACAAGACCATTATTAAAGAACAGATTAAAATCAAAAACTATGGTGATTTCAGAGGATTGCTGAAAGACAGAAAAATCGGAAGCCTTTTACCTTTTATTGCCGATAAGGAAATTCAATTTGAGGCTTTGCAAAAAGAATTGGAATTTTATGATAAAGCCCGCATAGATGTGTTTGCTAAGATATTTGAATTTGAAAAGAGTATTATAGCAAAAATGAATTTACAGAAAAACCCTGAAGGTTTTATAAATCACAAGGATATTCTCAAGAGCCTTATAAGTGAAAATGACGAAAGATTTATTCTTGTTATGCAATTGCGCAACGCATTTAGTCATAGCAATTATCCTGATTATAGTTTGTTTAAAGACAAAGTTGCCGACTATGGATTTAACGACCTAAAAAATCACACATCAAATGATGATACTATTTTAGTAAAATCGTTTGCAGTTCAGTTTAAAAATTTAATCCTTTCTTATTATGATGAACTTAGCCGTATTTAATTATTTAATTTTATGTAGCAATTCGCTTGCTACGGAACCTTCTTTTTGGCAAAAACTGGCAGAAAATGCAACATCCGGTTTTTTAACACTTTTGGGAATAGGCATTGCTGCCTACTTGGCTTATCGTTATGCTTTGATGCAAAAGCGCAAAGAAACCTTTATTGGTTTAGAGAAGATCAAATATGAGAAGAAGTTGTTGGCATTAGAAGGTTGCTGGAAACTATTAGCATTTATGACTGATACGGAAAATGCAAAAACTATTCTCACATGGCATCAACTAAAAAATTCAAAAACCTATTATTTCAACAAAAAAAATGCGGAAGACTTTATTCAGCAAATAGCATTAACTTTCTATGAAACAGGTGCCGGCATTTACCTCTCAAAAGAAATAAAAGAAACCCTATTCCATTATAGAAATATTATTTATGGATTTCTGTTAAAAGAAGCCAACAATGAAACTGCTACTATTGAAATACAAAAACCGGAAACCGCAAAAAAGATGATTTCACTTCATCAAGAATTAGTTCTGCAACTTAAACAAGAAGTAGCTATCATAGACAAAATAGAACATGGCACATAAGAATTTTTCAAGCCATTTGGCTTGTCATATATTGTTTTCTTTATTCCCTTAACAGTTTAACCGCAATGATATAAATACCTTTTATCTTGACAAGGCTTATGTAGCCACAATTTTGAGAGGTAAAAACAACCATGACATAACTGTATTTATTTTTCATTGCTGATGAAGCCTCTATTTTGAGAGGTGAAAACAGCCCATAACTTTAAGTTTTTTTCGCAAACGTAGCTGATGAAGCCTCCATTTTGAAAGGTAAAAACAGCCTCTTCTAGTTTCACGTTCATAAGGGCATGCTGATGAAGCCTTCATTTTGAGAGGTAAAAACAGCCCTGCCATAGCAATTATTGTAGCAGCAGAGCTGATGAAGCCTCCATTTTGGGAGGTAAAAACAGCTTTATCCATATTAAAAATTTTTAGCAAAGCTGATGAAGCCTCTATTTTGAGAGGTGAAAACAGCCGGCATTATGTATGCACTTGTACCTGTAAGCTGATGAAGCCTCCATTTTGAGAGGTAAAACAGATGTTCATATATTTATGAATATTTTATGCAAGTTGATGAAGCCTCCATTTAGAGAGGTAAAAACAGCTTTTCTGGATAGCTCTGCTTTGGCGTGGTTGCTTATGAAGCCTCAATTTTTTGAGGTAAAAACAGCTTGGTACTGATAGCACTTCTCCTTCATATAGCTGATGAAGCCTCAATTTTGAGAGGTAAAAATAGCTCTGTCTATTGGCAAACAAAAAAAACAATGGCTGATGAAGCCTCAATTTTGAGAGGTGAAAACAGCATATAAAAAGGGATTGATTTCGGAGGAAAAGCTGATGAAGCCTCTATTTTGGGAGGTGAAAACAGCTAATAGTTTTAATAGTGGAAACCTCTTCCCGCTGATGAAGCCGCAATTTGAGAGGTAAAAACAGCAGTAATACATTTGTCGAGTTGACAAATGGAGCTGATGAAGTCTCCATTTTGAGAGATAAAAACAGCTTTTTGATCTCATACACCCCAAACAAAAGTAGCTGTTGAAGCCTTAATTTTGAAAGGTAATAACAGTAAATATTTTTACAATAGTTCTTTATTTATTAGGTCGAATACGTCATCAAACCCATCAAGAATAAAAACAGGAATTATAACAACCGAAATCGCGATTATTCCAATGGCTTCTTCGATGAAAAAAAAGAATGTTCTTTTCGCAAAAACGCGCTCTTGATATCAGCCGACTTTCTTTCGTTTTCAATATAAAAAACCTTCGTAAAAACCTACGAAACGATTGGTTGATTTGATCCTTCAATCTGTCATTCTGACAGGTCGTCGGGTAAAATTTACCCATTAATGCGTCATTTTGACAGACCGATGGGTTA
>CAIWVT010000051.1 GCA_903916135.1 uncultured bacterium | reverse complement strand
GGTTTGGTTGGAAAAAGGGTTAGGATAAATCGAAATAGAAGGATCTATCATATTGAATTCATTAATATAATCAGAACAATCCATTGTATCAAGCACTGCTACACCATTAGCATAGCCGGTTGCATGAAAATATCCTCCTACATATAATTGACAATTATAAATCTCAAATTGTGAAGGTCCATGATTTAATCCTGTTCCCAGGCTATCAAAATTGATTCCATCCCAGGTGCCCACCAGATTTTGGAATAAACCGGCATTAAACCATCCACCAATGAATAGCCTATTTCCAAATACTTTAAACGCTTGAGGATATCCGGCAAATCCAAGTCCTCCACCAACACTCGAAAATGTAGATCCATTCCACTTTGTTATATGCACCGTTGACTGACCTCCTGCTGAGTCAAATGTTCCACCGATATAGAGTTCATTATTATAAAGTTCCATTGCCAAAATAGATTTACTACCACCTGTAATTCCCTCACCCACATCACTCCACACACTGCCGTTCCATTTTGCAATATTATTTACAGTTACGCTTCCTGCTTTTGTAAATTTTCCACCTGCATACAATTCGTTGTTATAGACTTTAAGGCAATATACCTCATCTGAATTTATTCCTGAATCTAAAGGCATCCATGTGGAACCATCCCATTTGGCAATGCCCAATGCAGGAACATTTCCTATAGAATCAAAATAACCACCGACGTATAATTCATCGTTGTAAACAACAGATGAACGAATAAAACCCGTAAGATAACGGAAATGGAAATGAGTGTTAGATACTAAATGCCATTTAAAATTACTATCAAGTAGAAACATCGAATCCCACATTTCTGGAAAACCATAAAGCTGTCCCCGAAATATGACGAAATGTCCTAATCCAAAAAAGTTGTTTTGTGAACTATCCACAATACTCCACCCACTTCCATCCCACATAGCAACACCATGCACTGCTGCTGTGCCGGCTTGAGTGAATGTTCCACCCGCAATTAATTTTCCATTAAAAGTTTTAAGTTCAACTCCACCGTTATCCCCATTGTTAGTACCATTACCCGTAGGAAGCCAATTTTGTGCCATAACACTTATCCATGGCAGGATAAATAATGTAATAATGATAGCTTTTTTCATTTTCTTATTTTTTATTGTTGCGGGTCTATTTCAAAGCGATGCAAAGTTACAAATTTTGCAAATATCTTTATTGACTGAAAAGGCATGAAAGAAAAACTTTTTAGCAGTCTCTTGTTCTGCATTAGATTAAGATAAAACTTAAGCCATTTAGAATAATGATGTTTTTTAATTTATATCATACTCAAGTTTAACTGTTATTGAGGCTGTCTTTCTTTTCGAGGTGATGTTAAATGCGCCTCCCCATGAGTATCCTTCGGAGGAGTTTTGTGCTACAATTTGAAAAACTCCCATTTCGGCATCTTTCAATTGTCCGAGTTCGCTATCTGCATTTTTGGCTATCTTGCCTGCTCTGATATTCGCATCTTTGGTGGCTTCCGCTATCATTTCTATTTTAAGCTCGGCTAACTTGGTGTAATAGTATTGCGGCTTTTCTGAATAAAATTCAACACCCGAATTTATCAACTCGCTTATTTGTCGTGAAACGTTCTCCACTTTGTCCACCTCATGCGATTCTATTTGCACATCTTGTTTGAGCACGTAACCTGAAAACACCGACTTGGTTTTGTTGCCATTGTTGTCATAAACACTCTCGAAATCCTTATCAATCTCCACCGCCGAAAACACAATGCTTTCAGCTTTCAATCCCTTGGAAACAAGATATTTTTTGATTTCTTCCCTGTCTTTATCCAAATCGGCATACGCATCTTTCAAATTCATATTCTTTTTTGAAAACGAACCATTCCAGACAATTAAGTCGGAAACAAAGTCTCTGCTTCCCAAACCTGTAACCGAAATGGTGTTACGGGTTTTGTTTTTACTTTTAAATGCATTGGAAAATATCCATGCTGATACTACGATGGCTAAGGCAATAAAGATAGTGTTGAGATGTCTTTTCATGTGTTTAAATTTTAAAATTGTTATGGTGTTTCAAGCTTGCAAAGATACAAATTATATTTTATAAGTTTAGCACAATAGGATATGTTTAATGGAAAAGTCTATAAGAATATCTTTGACTTATGGACAGCCTAAGCTGAACAGAGGTTGGTTAAACAAGATTATAAAGCGATGCAAAGTTACAAATTTTGTACATATCTTTTCTCATTTGTATAGTTTTGCCTTCCCGAATCGAAAGCCCAATCTTAATCCTATTTGTCCGGATAAGGAAAAACCGCTCCCTTTGAATGTTTGAGGTGGATCATAATTCACAATGTATGTACCATAATTATTACCTACGGTTTTTTCAATTGACCGGCTGACAGTCCCGCTGCGGTACATCAATCCAAAAGAAATAAAAGCATCGAACAGGAATCTCTTTATTTGAGGGGTTTGCACGCCAAACATTGCATTCAGATGAACGGCTGTACTTTTTTCGCTTTGATAAGCATAATTTGCCCTGTAATAATCATCACCGGGTTCATCATTTATAAAAATCCATTTGTTATGATAGTTGTAGTAACGAAAGCAAAGTTGCGGACCTATATATAAATTCTTCTTTTTAGTAATAAAGAACTTGGGAATAACTTCTATGCCAAATCCTTTGCGGTTATAATAAGAGTGGTCGAACCAAAATTGATTGGGTGATTTCAAGAAGCTGAATTGTGCAAAAGCCATATCATAGCCTGAGGATTCGGCATTTGATCTGGTGTATAAAATTCCGGCTCCCACATCAATACAGAAGTTTCGTTTTATTGGAATTTCAACACTCAGATTGATTTCATTGAGAAGGTCTCTCAGCAGGTTGGTTTTTATGCCATAGCGCAAAGGGCAGGTGTCGAGCGCAGCAAAATGTTCTATCCTGCGTTGTCTTTTTCTTTCCAGTCCGTCAGTGTATTTTTCGGCGGAAATGTTTTTGAAAAAAGGATTCGGAATGTGTTGTGCATTATTTGAAAATGATATGGTTTTGATAAGATTTCGGAAGTCGTAATAACTCATAATGTTAAACCTGCCACTACTATCGTATATGACTGGCTTGGTTTTTCGGTGCGTATATGCGCAGGAATCGGGAAAATGCGTCAGCACGAGAGCGCTTATATCGGAAGGATACATACGGGTTGTATCAAGCAGCAGATAGTGGGCATTGATTTTTCGAAGTACCGCTCTGTGCATCACGTTTTGTTTGTCGGTCCATCTAAGCTTTCTTGGGGTTTTATACGGTACATATTTTAATATCATCCCGTTTGGGGTTTCAAACTTCAGCTTAAAAACCACTATGGTATCTCTCAGCCTGTAAGGTTGGGCTGATAATAAACCACTAACACACAATAAGACTATCAGGAGGATATTTTTTTTCATGGTAATGACATGTAAAGGTCCGCTAGCAATGATTGGTAATTCCTTATTTAATTGATCTTCTTTTCAGGCATCAAAAGTACAAAAAATTCCTCACATATACACAAAAAAAACATATTCCTTCAATAAAACCCTTTTTTTATCCAATAAAAGAATACTATGCCCCAAATCAAAATAACCACCCTCCTACCCGCTTGCAATTTAGTTGATTACGAAACATTTTCATTGTTCCACGATCATTCCGTGGTGTGCAACGGAGTTTCCGTGGTGCGCCCTGGAACTTTCGTGGTGCACACTGGAACTTTCGTGGTGCGCCCTGGAACTTTTTTGATGTTCCCTGGAACTGTCAGGGCACACACCGGAACTGTCAGGGCAGACCCCGGAACTTCGATGGTGTGCCCTGACAGCTTTTAGGTACTTTTGGCTATGTGCTTACCCCCCCCAATAACCTCCGTTGTACGCCCTGAAACTTTCGGGGTGCACCCCGAAGGTTTCAGGGTGCACCCCAGCCACTCCGGGGAACATCCCGGAACTGCCGGAATAAAACAAAATTCCTTGCCGGTTCATCACGGAAACTCCATTGAACAGACACAACGTTCCCCTTTGGACAAAGGCTTTCAATTCGGCAAAGGTTACAACCTTCTTCATTTCTATCTGTTGAGCCAATATCCCGTAATTACAAACTTGGAACAATAATCAAATGCCGAAATCAATAAACTAATTATAGCTAACGTAAAGCCCTTCACATTCTTTGATTTCTACATCACCTTCAGTTCCCAAGGTATAGTTGCCATACATATCTTGTTTATACGCATAATAATGAAAGGTTCCTGTTCTTTGAGAAATTTCAATAGCTCTATTATTTGCTATGACCCCATAATCAATGTTGTCCAAAACAAGTTTTACATACGAGCCACTATTATTATAATAGTGTAAGGCACCTTTTCCATCGCAGCTAGCGTCATCCTTTTTACAAGAAACAAACAGCATGACGGAGCATGCAAACAGTACAAAAAGTATTTTTAATGGTTTCATAATGGTTTTTTTTTTAGATTATTCGACAAAAATACTGTTTTAATTTAATATGTAACGACATTGGTAAAAATAATTATTCCAATAAAATAAACTGGTGTCTAATATGAAACTCAAAACAAAGATTAATAGGAATTTATAGTTTCTGAAATTTGCAAAGTACCACCATTACTTATGCCATTGTAATCCAAACCAAATTGGTATTTTGTTGAAAGAGTAGTTGCAATGTTTCCATTTTTTTGTCTCGATTCGTACCTGTCGTGTAAACATAACTGTCCCGTTAACAAACCTATCATGAGTGTCGAGCTTGGACAATTTCAGCAACCGTATCTGCATGACGTAATGACACAATAACAATTCGACAAATCAACGATGCTACCATCCACCAACTTTTTGATTTATCTTTATATTTTTCTATGAATCTTTTATCGTCCGCCTTAGTCGTTTGGTTAAAAAAAGTTAAATTGTTAGCATGGAATTTGATGCGAAAAAAAAAACCAAATTGACATGTTCCATTTGATAATAAAGTGATGCAGCGTATCGGCAAAAAAAAATACTGTAGAAACTCCAATAAATTTACATTTTAAGATTTGCCTAATCGAAATCAAAAAATTACATTTGCAGACGATTTCTGAAAAGAACATTTTAAGCAGATTTTTTTTTGACAAAATTTATTAACTTAATATAAAGAACGTGTACAGACTGCAATCGAAAATTGACACCACAACCGAGGAGTTCAAAAAGAACAAGGAAGATTTTTTAGCCTTGTTGAATCAATACAAAAGCATTCACAAAGAAGTGACCAAAGGCGGCTCGGCAGGCGCCATCCGCAAACATAAAGAACGCGGCAAACTGTTGGCACGCGAACGCATAGATGTGTTGATAGACCCCAACACTCCCTTTTTGGAGTTATCGTCCTTGGCATGTTATGACCTTTATGACAATGGATTTCCGTCGGCAGGTATTGCCACAGGTATCGGATTGATACATGGCAGAGAAGTGGTGGTGATTGCCAATGATGCCACAGTGAAAGGTGGCACGTATATGTCGTTAACCATCAAGAAACACCTCCGCGCTCAAGAAATAGCGATGGAGAATCATTTGCCTTGCGTTTATTTGGTGGATTCGGGTGGAGCTTTTTTGCCCGAGCAGGATAAGGTGTTTCCCGATAGAGACCATTTTGGCAGATTTTTTTACAATCAGGCACGCATGTCGGCGATGGGCATACCTCAAATCGCCATCGTGATGGGTTCGTGTACAGCAGGCGGAGCGTATATGCCCGCGATGAGCGACGAAACCATCATCATACGCAATCAAGGCACCATCTTCTTGGGAGGACCTCCTTTGGTGAAGGGTGCCACAGGCGAAATTGTGACGCCCGAAGAACTTGGTGGCGCCGAAGTGCACACGTCTATCTCGGGCGTGGCAGACCATATAGCCGAAAACGATCATCATGCCATACAAATTTGCCGCAATATTTTCCAATCTATGGAAAAGAAAGAGAAGCAGGTGTTGGATGTGACGCCTATAGAAGAACCTTTTTATGATCCCGAAGAATTATACGGCATAGCGCCCATTGATTTTCGGAAGATGTTAGACCCGCGCGAAATCATTGCTCGCATGGTGGATGGTAGCAAATTTCACGAGTTTAAGGAAAACTACGGCACCACTTTGGTAACCGGCTTTGCCCGTATCATGGGTTTTCCGGTAGGCATACTTGCTAATAATGGTGTTTTGTTTTCCGAATCGGCACTAAAAGGCACTCACTTCATCGAACTATGCACCTCACGCAAAATACCTTTGGTGTTTTTGCAAAACATCACCGGATTTATGGTGGGAAAAGAATATGAACGGAAAGGAATGGCGAAAGACGGTGCCAAAATGGTTCATGCAGTGTCAAATGCCAATGTGCCGAAGTTCACCGTTATTTTTGGCGGTTCGTTTGGTGCCGGAAACTACGGTATGGCAGGCAGAGCTTTCAGTCCGCGTTTGTTGTTTATGTGGCCCAACAGTAAAATTTCTGTTATGGGCGGTATGCAAGCAGCCACGGTTTTAATCACCGTGAAAGAAGACCAAATGTTAGCCGAAGGCAAAGAAATGCCTAAAGATGTCATTGAAAAAATGAGAAATAGTATCATCGAAAAATACGACCATGAAGGTTCAGCTTTATATAGTACGGCACGTATATGGGACGATGGTATCATTGACCCTGTGGATACCCGCAAAGTAATCGCTATGGGCATCGCCGCTTCGCTTAATAATAAATTCGCCGAAAAAAATGATGGCGTTTACAGAATGTAAAAGGATGCTAAATTATCTAACAACCAATAACCGCTCAGAAGAAGTATGAAAACTTACGAAACGCTCGAAATAGAAATAAACGAGGGCATTTGCACCGTTTGGCTCAACCGGCCCGATGTGCACAATGCACTGAATCAACAACTGATTGCAGATTTGATTGATTGCTTCGACACCATGAATACGATGACAGATATGCGCATCGCCCTATTGCGCGGCAGAGGCAAATCGTTTTGCGCAGGTGCCGATTTGAATTACATGAAAGGCATTTCCACATTTGGTTTGGAAGAAAACTATCAAGACAGTTTGAAACTTGCCAAATGTTTCAATGCCATCTACACCTGCAAGAAACCTACTATCGCTATTGTTCAAGGTGCTGCCATCGGTGGTGCTAATGGTTTGTTGGCTGCATGCGATTTTGTGTATTGCACGGACGACACCAAGTTTGCGTTCAGCGAAGTGAAGTTGGGCATTGCGCCTGCCACCATTTCGTTGTATGTAACCAAACGTATAGGCGAATATGGCTCACGCGAGTTGATGATTAGCGGCAGAAGATTCACAGGCAAAGAAGCCGAATGGTATCGTTTGGTGAACAAATCCTTGCCTGCTGATGAATTGGATGCTTATGTAAAAACTATTATTGATGGTTTGATGACAAGCGGACCCGATGCAATGGCTGCCTGCAAAGAGTTAATCTATAACATATCCAACAAATTGAGCTTCGAGGATGCCATTGACTACACCGCACGCCTCATTGCCGAACTGCGCGCCTCCAAAGAAGGTCAGGAAGGCATGGCTTCGTATTTAGAAAAAAGAAAACCCAATTGGGTGAATTGATTCAATTGTAAAAAAGAATACATGAAAAAAGAAATAAAATTTAGTTTGGTTTATCGTGATATGTGGCAATCTTCAGGGAAGTATGTTCCACGAGTTGACCAATTAAATAAAATTGCACCCGTCATTGTTGATATGGGATGTTTCGACAGAATTGAAACCAATGGCGGTGCGTTCGAACAGGTCAATCTGTTGTATGGCGAAAACCCCAACACAGCCGTGCGCCAATGGACCAAGCCTTTTAACGATGCGGGCATACAAACCCACATGCTCGAACGCGCCTTGAACGGCATACGTATGTTTCCCGTTCCTGCTGATGTTCGCCGCTTGATGTATAAGGTGAAAAAAGCACAAGGCGTTGACATCGCCCGTTCGTTCTGCGGATTGAATGACCATCGCAATTTGGAATTGTCTATCAAATATGCCAAAGAAGCAGGCATGATATCCCAAGCGGCTTTGAGCATCACCCATTCCGAAGTGCATTCGGTGGCGTATTATATGGGCGTAGTTGACAAAGCCGTTGAATACGGCGCCGACGAAATCTGCTTGAAAGATATGGCAGGCATCGGCAGACCGACTACCTTGGGCAGATTGGTGAAAGCCATCAAAGATAAACATCCGCAGATTGTGGTGCAATATCATGGTCATTCAGGACCGGGATTCTCTGTAGCTTCTGCATTAGAAGTTGCCCGCGCGGGTGCCGACTATTTGGATGTGGCTATGGAACCGCTCTCATGGGGCATGGTGCACCCCGATGTGATTACCATTCGCGAAATGTTGGCTGACGACGGATTTCTCGTCCCTGAAATCAACATGAACGCCTATATGGAAGCGCGCGCTTTGACGCAATCTTTTATTGATGATTTCTTGGGATATTTTATTGACCCTAAGAATCGTTATATCTCGTCCTTGCTCATTGGCTCCGGCTTACCCGG
>CAIWVT010000050.1 GCA_903916135.1 uncultured bacterium | reverse complement strand
ACTTCAACCAAAACAAGTTCATGGAATTATGGAAAAATTAGATAATACAAAGGCAATAATTTTTGATGTTAGAAATTATCCTAATGGAACAATGTATCAAATCTCTAATTTCTTAAATAGCAACAATCAACCTTTTGCAAAATTTACAAAGCCTGATTTGGATTATCCCGGTGTTTTTAATTACACTTATCCTTATTATTGTGGTTATAAAAACAAAAAATACTATAAAGGAAAAGTTGTTTTGCTTTTTAATGAGACGACAATTAGTCATGCAGAGTTTACAATAATGGCATTAAAAACGGCACCTAATGTTATTTGTGTTGGGAGTCAAACAGCAGGGGCGGATGGGAATATTTCAGTAATAACTTTACCAGGCGACTATAAAACATATATGACCGGCATTGGAGTTTATTATCCCGATGGCAGGGAAACTCAAAGAATTGGTATTATACCAGACATTGAAGTAAAGCCAACAATTGAAGGTATAAAATTAGGAAAGGACGAATTATTAGAAAAAGCTATAGAAATAATAAATAGTAAATAAAAATTTGAGAAAGTTTAAATTGCCTTTTGTTGGCAGCCTTTACAGTAGTGCTATAGGATCTGCCCCGTTCGGCGGTAGGCTCTGCCTAATTTTGATGCGGCAATGGTAGGGGCGTATCGCATACGCCCTTTTATCAAATGATTATCTTGTGTTCATTGTGCTTTTTCTTTGTGTAACTTGTGGTAAAAAAAAACTCAAAAACTCGAAAATCAAATCTCGAACCCCGAATCTTAAAAATTAAATGCGAATCTTAAACATCGAACTGCGAATCTTAAAACTTGATTGTCGAATCTTAAAAGTTGATCCACGAATCTTAAAAATTATTTGCGAATCTCTCTCCTACTTCCGCGAATCTTTAATCTTCTTCTGCGAATCTTAAAACAACAACCGCGAATCTTAAACATCGAACTGCGAATCTTAAAAATTATTTGCGAATCTTAAACATCGCCTCGCGAATCAGAAATTTACACCCCGAATCAGGAATATTAACCGCGAATCAGGAATATTAATGGCGAATCCATTTTATTAGTATCATTTATTTTTTGGATGATTAAGTCATCAGATGACTTGGAGTCATCAGATGACTGGGAAACGACTCTGATTCCAGGATTAGTAGTTCCAGGTTTCATGTTTTTTGATTTAGTTGCAAGTTTTTATTTAGATGTAATTATTTTTGCGTAATTTTGTATCATCTTAAATTTTAAATAATATCCTTATGAAAAAACATATACTCTTTTTTATTTTGCTGGCTTTTATAGGGCTCAGCATACATGCCCAGGTGATGTACAAACCATCGGCTCATGAAATCAGTACGCTGCCGGCATGGGCACAGGAAATGTATTCCGAAAACCCAAACGTGTTTAAAGTGGATGCTTTGTATAAGGAATATTTTGAGGAGCATGCGTTTGTGAAATCGTATCATACGCAGTATTATATTCGTTGGCGCAGGGCTGTGGAAAGTAGGTTGGATGCTGCGGGTTATGTGATTCCGTTGGCATTGGATGAGCAAATCAGTAGCGAGCAAGCGTATAGAAGCAAGCTTCAGCATAAAACGCAACATAAGTCGTTGATGAAATGGGCACCCGTGGGACCCTATCAGGTGTGGGACAATACGAACCAACCCTCGAACGACCAAACGAACGTGTATTCGGTGGACCAATGCGTAGCGGCACCCAATGTGATGTATTGCGGCACCGAGCCGGGGGAAGTGTATAAAAGCGTGGATGGTGCCACATCGTGGAAGTGTGTTTCATTAGGTGAGAATTTTGGAGGCGTGACAGCTATTGAGGTTGACCCGACGAATCCCGATATCGTGTTTGCAGGTTGTGGCAGTAATGTGAAGCGCAGCACGGATGGCGGAACCACCTGGGCAACGGTGATTTCAACAAGTAGTTTGAATGTGAACGAGATTTTGATCCATCCTGCCAATACACAATGGGTGTTTGTGGCTGGCGATGCGGGTTTGTATAAATCAACAGATGGCGGGGCTACGTTTACGCAAGTTTATGGTCAAAAGTGTTTTGATATTAAATGCAATCCGACCAACAGCAGCATTGTTTATCTGGTGAAAGATAATCCCACCACAAAAATATGTGAGTTTTATCGTTCTACGGATTCGGGACAAACATGGACGTTGCAGAGTTCTGGTTGGTATAATTCTACGGATGCGAATCGCACTGATGGCGGTGCACGCATAGGAGTGACGCCTGCCGATGCAAACCGTGTGTATGTGTATTTGATTGGTGAAGCTAAGACGGATGATTTTGGATATATCGGTGTGTATAAAAGTACGGATGGCGGCACAACGTGGACTTTGCCGAATGGTCCTGATGGTGGACCTTACACTGCCACGCATCAAAACTTGGCTTATGGCACTCCCGATTGGACATATCATCAAGGGTTTTATAATTGTGCTATCATGGTTTCGGCTACCGATCCTGATAAGATTTTGGTTGGCGGATTGAATATTTGGCGTTCCAATGATGGCGGGGCAAGCTATGCACCTGTGTCGGGTTATGTTTCGGGCGGCAATTTGAGCATACATGTGGATGTGCAGGATTTTAGAGCCATTGGCAGCAATTATTGGGTTACGACGGATGGTGGCATTTATATTTCTCCTGATTTTTTCGCAACATCCACAATACATAAAACTGCGGGTATCCGAGGTGCCGAGTATTGGGGCTTTGGTTCGGGATGGAATGAAGATGTGTTGGTGGGCGGATTGTATCATAATGGCAACATAGCGTATTATGAAGATTATGGAGAAGGGAATTTCTTATCATTGGGTGGTGGAGAAGCCAGCACGGGTTATGTCAGTCCCGGGAATAACATGAAAACGTATTTTTCGGATATTGGTGGGAAGTATTTGCCCGAAGTTATCACCGATCCTGTGGGTTCGTTCAGCATGGGCTTGAGTCCGAATGAAAGTTATTATCCAGGCGAATCGAGTGAAATAACGTTTTATCCGTCTTGCTACAACATTGGTTTTCTTGGGAAGGATAACAAGCTTTGGAAAACCACGGATGGAGGGGCATCGTATTCTTTGTTGAAGACTTTTGGTAGCAACACCAACAACCAAGTGAAATATATTGAAGTTTCGAGAAGTAATCCGCAGGTGATGTATGTGAATCAACAGCCGCAATCAGGCAATGTGGGCACTTTGTGGAAAACAACTGATGGCGGGGTGAATTGGACTTCTATTACGATACCCGCAGGCAACAGCCGTGTGATGTTGTTGTCGTTAGATTATACCAATGCAAACATTTTATGGATTGCTTATACCTATGGTGCCGATGGTGCTAAGATTTTTAAGACCACGAATGGTGGCAGTTCTTGGGCGAATTTATATACAGCAACTCTTAGCGGAGAGGCGGCTCATAGTATTGCCAACATTGCGAACACTGACGGTGGAATTTATTTTTGTTCGGGACGTACGGTGTTTTATCGTAACAATACCTTGCCTGATTGGCAAATTGTGAATGATAGTTTGCCAACCTTTTTCAATTCGGATATTGCGCATCCTTTTTATCGTGATGGGAAGATTCGGATTGCATCCTATGGCAAAGGCATTTGGGAAAGTGCTTTATATGAACAGCCTTCAAACCCTGTGGCTCAAATCACCGTTGATAAATTGGAGCAGACTGTGGTGTGTGTGATAGATTCTTTTTATTTTGATGATTATTCTGTTTTGAATCATGCTTCTGCCTCTTGGCAATGGACTTTTCAGAATGGGAGTCCTACTACTTCTAACCTAAGAAATCCTCATGTGTATTTTAATGGTGCAGGAACCTATTTGGCAACTTTGAGGGTAACTGATGGCAATGGAAATTCGGACACGGATTCTTTGTATGTTACGGTGAGTAGTTTTGTCCCTCCTACTACGGTTCAAGAAGGATTTCAAGCAAGTTTTCCGCCAAGCGAAATCATGATAGTGAATCCCGACAATGGTGCGCAATGGTCATTAAATGCTGCTGCGGGAGGCTATGGCAGCAGTTCGCAATGCGCTATTTTCGGTAACTTTGATAATGATTCTCACGCCAATTGGGATGATATGCGTGTGTCGCTCAATTTCACCAATCCTGATACGCATACGTTGATATTTGATGTGGCACATGCTTGTTATGGCGGGCAATATACGGATACCTTAGCCGTGTTGGTTTCCACAGATTGCGGAGCGACATTCACCCAATTGTATAAGAAATGGGGAGATGCCTTGGCAACTGCCCCCAGCAGTTCAAATTTCTTTACACCCATTGCTGCTGAATGGCGGACCGACACTATAGATTTATCTGCTTATGTTGGTACGGCTCATCTTTTGGTAGCGTTCAGAAATATTGGTTTGTGGGGCAACAATATCTATGTGGATAATATCAATTTACTATCACCTATCATCGGAATAAAGGAAACAAAACCAACGAAATTTGATGTTTTTCCCAATCCTGTGAATCACGATGGCATCATCACTATAAGCAACGAAATGCAAGAAAAGATAAAACTTACGATGTTCGATGCTAAAGGGAGTGCTGTTATCAAACAAGAAATAGCATCCACCACGCACATCAATTTGGCGCAGTACAAACTCTCAGCAGGTGTTTATCACTTGAATCTTTACGGCGAAACGCGGATTATGAACTTTAAAGTTGTGGTGAAGTAAGAAAGCATAAGGTATTAAATTTGATATAATTATCATTCTGATATATTTTCATGCTTGAAAATTATATTGATAATATGAAATAATATATTACCTTTGTTGACGATTACCTACATCTGTACTAATTTTACAAAGCATCCATGAACTCACGAAAACTATTTTTATCCTTATTTACATTACTATTACTGTCGCTTAATTCTTTTTCGCAGACATGGAAGTTACGTACCGACGAAGAAGGCGTTAAGATTTACACACGTGGTATTGAAGGTTCAAACGTGCAAGAATTCAAGGGAGAGGTAACTGTAAAATCAAATATTTCGGGCATTTTAACTCTTATAGATAGTATTTCTTTCTATCCAAAATGGATGAGAAACTGCATTTTTTCTGAACGATTAAAAAAAATCAGTAGCTCGTCTGGTTATACGTATTATGTAATCAAAGCCCCGTGGCCCGTTTCTGACCGAGATGCCTGCACCTTTTATAGTGTGAAACAAGACACCACAACAAAAATTGTTACCGTTACACTCAAAGCAGTTAAAGATTATTTGCCCGAAAAATCAGGAAGAGTACGGGTTCCTATCATGAATGGTTCTTGGCAATTTATACCTTTAGAAAAAGGCATAACCAAAATTATTTATCAGGTGCATTGCGACATTGGAGGTTATGTTCCTGCAGTCATTATCAATGCTTATATCACCGAAACACCTTATTCCAATCTTTTAAGCATAAAAAGAATCGTCGAATCGCCGCTCTATCCAAAAGTGTTGAGGGCAGATGTTCGGGAAATGTGATAACGGCATCTGTTTTATTGCTAAATTGGTTTATTGCTAAATTGGTTTATTGCTAAATTGTTTTATTGCTAAATTGTTT
>CAIWVT010000049.1 GCA_903916135.1 uncultured bacterium | reverse complement strand
CAATTTCACTTTAATTGCTGAAGGTGTATAAGGATTAGTTTTTTTCTTATCAATGTTGATTCCCAAACAAACGCATTTTACTGTTTCGTTGAAAAATGTTGGATAATTGGCTACTTTGCCAACATAAAAGAAACGTAAGAAGTTCGTAATACTATAAAGTTTGTTTTGGCTCTTTTGTTTTTCGAGGTCTATAGATTCACTTCGAGCACTATTCAATTCACGTGTGCGCTGACGAATGTATCCTTCTTTATCAAACGCTTTCTGATAAGCTTTTTCGTTGGGTATCTGGACAATTAGTTTGTCATAGCGTTTTTCAACATCTTCAATATCTAATGCTAAACGTTTGGCATAAAAAGAGGTTGTTTCGCCAAGTATATTTTGCTTCTGCTCTTCGGCTGTCCCTATTTTTAAATTATCGTTTACCAAATTCATTAACTCTGATATGGTAAATGGCTTTTTTAGTACATTTATTTCGCACGTTTCAAGTGAGGTGTTTTCGGAAAATACAGATTTACCATTTTTTCCTTCAATGACGGTTTTCGATTCTAATGTTTCTGATTCGAGATTTAAGGATTCCACTTCTAAGTCATATTTGTCTGCCTGCCTTAGATAATTCACATAATCTGAATAGCGTTCCAGTATGTCTGCATAAAATTTCTCTTGGTCATCGGTTGATAGAACTGCCACCCTGCCGGAGACTTTTGAAGCTGCATTTTCTACAGTTTTGCCCTCTTTATTTTCGCCGTTCATATCCAAAGGATCACCCAATATTTCATTAAGTTGTGGGTTTTCTTGCAAATAATCGGCAACTACTTTATCGCCATATTTGTTTAAAAAGTCATCAACCTGCATAATGTTATCTGATTGCTTTTGGTTCGATGTTGTGTTGGCATCTAATGATTTCAGTTTTTTACGCAACATCATCATCAATCGGCGCTCTGCGGGAACACATGATGAAACATAATCGTAAATTGGTTTGATTATCTGTCCTGTACGGTTTATACGACCACGTTTTTGAACCTCACGGTTTATGTCGAGTTCAGGTTGCAAAATTATCATTACACGCTGTTTTACCTTTTCTTTAGGTACTGATTTGGTCACAATAGCATGGGCACTGGCTCCAGTACTGCCACTCTGATTAATCATCAAGCAGTCAAGCTCATTGTTATTATACATACGAAACGCATCGTTTGCTAATAGCTTTTTGCGAGATGTTAGTACTCCATTGTTACCTTTATTTTCTATTATCTGAACTTCAAACTTTCTTCCGGTAACTTCATCACACGTATAACCTGCTTTTCGTATAATATCTTTTATCACATCAATAGGACTGATAGAGATTCCTGTTGATATTGAATTTATTTTTGAAAGTAAGGAATTATAGTACATTTGTCCTTCGGGATCGAGTTCGCTGATAGAAAAATATTTCGGTTGCCGATTCCCTGCAATATCTGTTACTGTATAACGTAATACGCCATCAAGTCCTTTTTTCAATACCGTTTTAAAATCTATTGAAATTGTATCTCCTGACATTACAGGGGTTCCATCATCCGTTAGCATATCATCAAAAAAGCTTTCCATTGTGGAACTGAATGCAATAATAGGCTTTTTGCCTTCGTTTAAACGTTCTATCGCCATTTCAGCCACGCTGCGAGCTTTTAAACTGAAAAGGATTTGATTGATCACTTGAAATACTTTGCTAAAAAATGGCGCATTATCAACGCCGGCTTTACTGGTTCCTTTACGCTCCTCTACTTCTTTACCTTCTGCTGCGGCAATTTTATCCATCTTTTTCACCACATCTTTGACAAATTTTTCCTGAAATTCAATTATACCTCTCAACACTTCGGTTATATTATCAAATATTGCTTTATGCTCTTGCTCTTTTTCAGTGAGAACAAAATAGTTCACTTCCACACCTTCAAAGCTGCGTTCCCTGCGTATCATTTGACCCTCTGACACTAATTGTGCAGCCAGAACTTCCTGTAACGCTACACCGCCTTTTACGATAGCTTCTACAAGCTCCTCTTTACTCATGTTTGCCTCTGAAATACATGTTTTCAAAGCATACACCGGCATATTATCCGGTCGCTTTGCAAATGTTGCCGATAGAAAAACTACACCTTTGCAGCCAATAAGTACCTCTTGCAAAAATTCACCTGTATTTGAACTCCCTGAAGCATTATGAGCTTCATCCATAATAATTAAATTGTTCTGCGAAATTGCACGTAAAAAGTTAGGTTTTATTGGCTTTTCTTTCACACTGTTAAACTGTGTGTAAGTAGCACAGGCGAAATCGTATCCTGCGGGGAAATTACGGTCCTTAAAAATCTTATCTTGCTCGGTTTTTGGCAAGGATGTGTAAATGATATTGCCTTGCTCATCCTTAATATCCGTTTTAGCTTCCTTTCCATTCACTATAAAGGGTTTGAGGTTGGCACATCCAATGTCAACCAAGTCACGATAGATATCCGTAAATAGGTTTGGTTTCTCTGAAAGGAAGATAGGTTTTAATCCGTTATAATATCCGTAACGAATCATGGCTGCCGCCACCCTACCCTTTCCAATTCCAGTCTGGTCTCCTATGATCATGCCCTGATTTTTCTCTTCGATGTTGTATATAGATAATGCCACGGCATCAACCTGTTCGGCAGACAAGGAACGACATAATTCTAATTCAGTATAATGAAGTTTATTACTAACGTATTCATGTAACGGCTTTCCGACAATTTCCTGAACAATTCGGCAAGCTATATGTGTTTCGTAAGCCATTGAATCGGGCACAATGGTATCAAGTATTGTACACATATCGGCTGTCGGGATGTAAGGCATACCAAGCCCGATATCCGAAAGTTTCCCCACATAAAAAGCAACTACATCAGAAGGGGAAAACTCAATAAAATTACCTGTTTTCAATTCTTTGCCAATGACGTTGCCTATAATAAATGTGCCATTATACAAATAGTTTTTCATATCCGTATTTGGTCGGATTTCGCACCATGTAGGATATTTATTGATAAATATCTTTACGTAGGTTGCAGGTTCTTCGTATGGGATTGTTTTTTTCATTGCTTATTTTGTTGTTTTCAACTTCTCGTTTAATTTATATAACCTTACAAAATAATAAATAGGGGTTTTTAATCCTATTATTTCACGGTGTTTCATTTCTTCGCTTATTTCCTCAATTGCATCGAGAATGTCTATTTTATCTGTGCAATTGGAAGCTATCGTGTATCGTGATAGTTTTCTTCTTTTTGCAGGTCCAGATAATGCTGATGGTATTGATTCGTTTAAATTTGCAAATGAGTAACTACAGTTCTTAACGAGTTTCAAATTATCTGAACTATGTGGAAATATTCGACAATTTCGTGGTCTGTACTGATGGATGGAGCATCCTCCTGCTTTTAACATGGCACATTTGCCATCTAATAAACAGCAAGCATGACCTTTTATTCCGTCTAATGTTTCGCATTTTTCAGGCTCACATTTACCAATTCTTTTTTCGTTAGTATTTGGAAGCAATGTTTCAAAAAACCGACCAACTGCTTTTGCTGAAAATCCTGATAAATTTTCGTCATCAAGTAATTGCAATGCCTTTGCTTTCATTTTCATTTTTAATTTTAGCATCTGCATTTGGTTGTTTTGCGTTGGAGCTACCGTAGCCTCGCTAAAAAGGTCGTAGTTTATTTCTTTTTCAACTTCTCTTTTACTTTTCAGAATAGAAATAATTTCGCTACTTTTACCATGATTATCAAAAACCCGATTCCAAAGGCTTTCAAAATCTTTGACAACTTCACTTAATAGTGAATTTTTCAATGGTGCGAATCCTTCAGGGAGAGTTTTACGCCCTCTGATGAGAATAAGACGTACATTAAAACTGGTGCCCTGTCGGGAATACAATTTATGACCGTCAACTAATATGATATCTTCCACGTAGTAGTGTGAATAGAGATAGTTAAAAAACAAACGGTTTTTACCTGCTTGTACTCGTCCTTGTTCGTCCCAGTCTGTATGACCACCAATGATAATCGCTGCACGTCCGGTATCTTTCATTGTGTCCAATGCCCGGAGTGCCATAAGATGGTCGAGTGTTTTAATCGGAAATCCATCGTAGTTTTCGGCATCCATCAACGTGCCAAAAGGCGGGTTAGTGGTAATACCGTCAAACTTTTTATAATACTCTGTGAATGGAATTGTGGCATCCTGATTTGTAACTCGAGCAAATGGCTGTGAACGTAAATTAGCAAGCCTTACATCGTCTAATTCGTTCACGTAGGTATTTTCATAGGGTAAGGCAATAGTGAGTAAGCCATTACCTGCGCTTGGCTCGAAATAGATAGCATTGCTTGATTGCTTTGCTCTTAAATCATCCAATTGCTCAATAGCTGATTTATTTGCGTATAGTTCTTTATTTTCAAATTTATTCCAAAATGCTGTATTGCTTTTATGTCCATTTATTGAAGTACTTGCCAATACAAACAAACTGGCAATATAGCTTATTGGAGCCGGTGTACTATATTGCTGCAATAACATACTTTGACTGGTGCGCATTGACAAATTAGCCTGGTTGTTGTAAAGCTCTACAATTTGCTGAAATTTGTTGTAGTTATCAATAGGTTGCTGCGCAATGTTTCGAGCTGTGCGCACTATGGCAAGCTCGGTAAGTTCTTTTATTAGATTTTTGTTATAGATAGCAAAGCCTGTTGCTATTTTTTCAATAGAAATTTTGTTGTGCTTTTTCTTATCTGATAAATCAGCTTCGATTTTTTTAACAAATAACTCATTTGCATCGGCTTTGCTATCCATGTTTAAAAAATTCTTTTTAGTGGTTTTTGCGATATTCAACTCCAGCTTCCTTAACGCAAAGAGACCATTTTTTACCATTTTTGGCTGCGTGTATTTTTTTTGCAATTGCCATTACTTCGCTACCTGCTTTTCTTGCTTTTGCCGAAATGGTTCGCTTTGTTTTACCTACTTTACCCAGTCCTTTTAATGAGGTGGCTCTTTTTACTGATTTGCGTTTTGCAGTAGTTTTTTTAACTGTTTTCACTGTTTTATCAATTATCCGGGATACTTTTTTTATGGTGCTTTTCAACCCCGTTGAAATTTTTTTGGTTAGACTTTTTTTAGCCTTGGTAACAGATTTACGAACTGCTTTTTTTGCTCTTCCTGTAACTGTGCCTTTGCCTAAATTGGCTTTTTTTGTTGTTCTTTTTTTTGTTGCCATGATTATTAGATTTATTTGGTGAATGAATATTTTGTTATGTTGTAAATGGTTCCAATAGGTCGCCTGTACATAGCAGGTCTGTTCTTTCTTTCGGCATTATAAATAATCTGATGCGTAATTTCGTTCCCCTGAAAGATTAACGGATCGTAGGGCGGGTTATATTTTTTTAGGTCGCTATAATTGCAGGTAAGCTCTTCTCCTTTTTCAATAGCTCTGTTGGCATACAAATATAGATAGTTACCAATTTGTACATAAGAGAGATTGCTATTGTAAGAATGATTTATAAAATTTGTAGGTTCTATTTCTTTACCGTAAGGAACTATAGTATGGGTATTAATAATAATAGCCTTTGCAGGTATATCTGTAAATGCAAATAACCCACGACCACTTATTTTCGATTTTCCTACAATTAGTTTCATTACTTCGCATATCTGATAGTAATAAATTTCCTCAATCTAAGTCCATTGGTTACGGCTCTTGCTGTGAACTTCCGTTTCTTGGCAGCGACAATATAGCCCTCACGTCCTCCATTGTTATTGGTGTTACCCTCTATTGTTTCAAAATAATCAGGAAATACGGCTGTAACTATGCCAGCGTGTCCGCTTGATGTGCCTACGCCATTGGTGAACTCCTGATATATCACAATGGCTCCTACAGTGGCAGTGTCCGAAACAATGAACTTGCCTGATTTGTCTTTAGTAAAATTAGCAAGGGTAACTTGCGAATTGCCTGAGATGAGTTTCATTGCTAAGGCACGTATTGTGTCATTTTTCAATGATTTCTGCCAAACTAACTTGGTAAAAAATACACACCACGAATAGCCAGACCTCCAACCCACATTTGTCATTGCCGCTTGGAAAGTCTTATCTTTGAATCCACTGTTGTTGGCAGTTTCTTCTTGCCCGACAAATGATTTTGCCGTCTTGATTATTTCGTCCCTATTTTGGATGGCTGTAGCCACTGCAAGGCTAATTACAGCGAATAATGTTACCCTTTTAAGTGTCCTTTTTTGTGGACTTACTAATCCTTTACCTGTTGCCATTATTTAACGATATTTACATATTTAGAATAAATGATTTTGCTTGTAGTGTCTTTGCAATATATTGCCTGTGTGAGCTTTTTCGGAGTGAAAAACCACCATTTAGGCATTTTCTTTCCTTTTTTGGTATATCGGTCTCCTTTATAGAAAACTTGAGTAATAGAATCAATATGGCTGAGATTCACATGTTGAATACAGTCTATCTCATAGCCATAAATCGAATAGTAAGCGTCATTGTAACTAAATACCTTTGCTGTTACTGTATCATTGATGATGCTATCTCTGGTATGCGTTACAATATATTTTTCGTTGGTTATGATATTTTGAGTAAAGCCACCAACTGACTTAACGTCAATTTTCATGTTCTTTAGCTCTTTAATCACATCAGCAGCAATGCCGCTTTTAATTTCACTAATGGTAAATTCTTGGGCTGTGATTTTAGCTACTTGTTTGTTGTCTTTGGTTTGATAATACTCAATGCCACGTTTCGCTAAAATTACATTTTGCTCTAATCGTTGCCTGTCTGCTCTTTCGTTTAGATACAAATATATTGACTGCCCTGCAACATACAGAAGAAATAAAATCGCCAGTACTTTTAATGCTTTCATAAGATAGCTTTTAATTTTTTCCTTCATAATTAGATGGGCGTTTTGTTTGACCAATGATGTAAGTCGTTATAATAGTAAATAAACCACCAACGGACGTTGCAGAAAGATACTCCATATCTTTGAATAGCGCAATGACCGTGATGATAGCCAAAAAAATTGCAAATATTATTGCAATGACAAAGCGTTTGCTTTTGATTCTGCTTATAATTTTTTTAAACATGATTCTGAAATTTTTTGGTTATTGAATAAATGAAATACTTCTCCCGTATCGGTATCAATAAACTTTACCATGTGGTTCTTAATATTTTCAGTCATAAGGTGCTTATTACTGATTTTCATGTAATACATATAGTAAGCAAATTGAAGTTCCATCACCATTTGAGCTACAGGATATTGAATACCTCTGTGGGTAACTGTCTGCTCACGTAATTTTTTACAGGCATTGGAGTTGTCGAAAAAATACATTGCGGGAATTAGAACTGTTTTGATATAATCTTTCAAAATATGTGGTCGCACCAAAAAGTAATTGCAATAACATTTATTGGCTCCATCCAAAATATCAATGTCAATTTTATAAGGCAAAATTGCAGCGTTATTCAACGCTGTGATCCATTCTTTATGAAATCCTATATCGCTGATTTTTGGACGTTTGCAAAATAGGTATTCCGTAGAATAAAAATAGCAATCTACAGGGGTTTTGTCCTGTTGAATTTGATGAAAAAGCTCGGCAGCAGTGAAGCCTGTTTTCTCTGTCAACCTCCAAGAAGTAACTCCGCAATAATCGGCAGTGTCGTCAAATTTATTCTTGACAAATAACCTACGAAGTACGTCATTTTCAAACCACCTGAAAGCTTTGTCAATGTTGTAAAAAGCAATAAGCAATTTATCAAGTGTTTTTTTGCTTTTAGCATCGAAATATATTTGAAATAGCTGTATATTCATGTCAAAAATAGTTATATAGTGGCAGGAATAAGGATATAGCCATCGTGATGGCTCATGTAAATCAATGAATCTTGTTTGTTTAAATAGAGTTCCTCTTCTTCAACTGCTGTTACTTTCCATGCAGTACCATCCCATAAGATTCGTTTAAAAGATAATTCAGATTGATAATAGTTACGACCAGTAAGGTATGCGTCCATTATTTGAGGGTTTGATGGGATTTCCGATGCATCTCCTAAAATACAGATAACAGGTTTAATATCATGCAGGGTATAGTTTTTAGCATTTTCTAATTTAAACACACGTCCTTTATATTGAAAGTCATTGTTGACCTTGTCTATCTTGTGTATATTTTTTAGCAGTGTCATTAATGTCATGCCACCATACACTAAGCCACTATCGCCTAATACAGTCATGACAATAACTGTCGTTTGAGTTTCGTTTAAATAATCGTTTAAATTAATTGCAGTCATTTTCTTTCATTTTTTTAAAGAGGTTAGAGAAACTGGTTCCTGTAATTTTTTTGATGCCCTTGGTGGCACGGATGCCCAAATTTAAAGCCAGTACTTTAAATCGCCATCCTTTTCTTTGGTAGTTCCTTTTAATTTCTAAATTTGTCATTGCTGATAGTTTTATGTGATTTTTTTTTACGTTTTATATATTTTACAACTTTAATAGTTCCGAATACCAATACTGTCAAACTCACTGCCCACGCTAAGGCAATGCCGTCATTTTTCAGGTTGGCAGACAATTTTTTTTTTTAGCAATTGCGACAATATCATTATATATTGATATGAGCAATTTTTTATAGATTTCAGGGTTATCACCGTTAGCCTTGCTGATGTACTTACTTTTGCTTATAGCGTCTGCAAAGCCCTCTATGGTCGTCTGTGCGGCAACTGTAGCATAGAAGTTCTTTATCTGATATGCAAAGTCGTAGAAGCTATCTTGCATAGTGGCATAAACTCGAAAATACAAACCACTTGACGTGCTCTGTGATTTTGTACCTTTCCAGTATGGATTAGTTTTTCCGTAGGCAGTCATGCCGAAATTGTTGTTCCTATGCAGCGCAGAGTATGATGTTGCCCATGCTCCCTCTATAGCTCCATCCGCCAATATGAATAATGGATTGATTCCATATTTCTTACCTGCGTTGACCGCAAATTGAATATGCTTGACAATATAATCTTCTTTTTTGTCCATCTATTGAATAGTTTTAGTGCCGTTGGCTTTGACATAATTGAATACTTCGAGGTCCGTGGTGAGTAATAGAAGGTTATTAAGAGGAACACAAAAAAACAACCATTCCTTAGCTTTGTTTTGCATAAGCACGTGCAGTACTTTTTTACCGTTTGTATCCGTAAATGTGTTACCGCCATTAAAATATTGATTCCCTATTTTAAATCCACCAGATTTGCCTACGATAGTATTTTTGGGGATGGTAATAGCTACTAACTTCATAACGCCATTCATAGTTAACAATCGCTTTGCGGATGTGTCAACTTTTGTGATGGCATATTTGTTTGCTAATAGCGGATTTTGCGACAAAGTATAAATCATTTTAGTATTACCTTCCATGACTGTTATCTTTGTTTTGTCTGCATCGTTAAGTTTATAGCCTGTATTTTTTATGTCTGTTTTTTGCCACGTAGCAATGACATCGGCATATTTTTCACCTAATACATCCTGGCTGCGTAGGTCATCATCCAGTGTACGGTGAAAGATGGCTGTATATTGTTTCCGTAGCTCATCCAAGTCCTGCACGTAAATATCTTGTTTGAGTTTTTCAGGAATAGATTTGTCTTTTACATTGAAAAAATCCGAAATAACATGAATGGGGAATATAGCTTCTATTGCAGAACCAATAGGATCGGTGATATAGTCCATGAATCCTTTCGGCAATTTGCTTTCGATAATCGAATAAATCTTCACAGCATTTTGTCCCTCTACGGTTTTGATTGCGTTTCTTTTTTTGATATTTCTGTAGGTAGCTCTACCAATTAAAAAAACAACTCCTGCACCTGTTACCAGCAGTATAGGACGTTTGTTGTTTACGAAAAACTCCTTCACATTACGTCCGGTAGCTTTGGCTTTTTCTACACCTTTGGATGCAGCATATACCATTAAAGGATTACCAAGTGATGATTTCCTTTTAGGACGTATATATTTTTCGAGCTTTCCCATTTTT
>CAIWVT010000048.1 GCA_903916135.1 uncultured bacterium | reverse complement strand
TCTGGTCGTAGAAGAAATGAATCAATTAATATTGAAACAAATGCTCCAAAAACGAAAACCTAACAGAAAATATGAAAGGCGGACAAAGCAAGGAAAATATAGCAAATACAAATAATGTGTTTAAGTTAGCACCATTACCTTTTTAAGGGGTTGGGGTTGTGCTCGCCTGATCAGCGTTCCATTCTCCTTCCTCTGTGTCAAATTAAAACAAAAATAAATTACTCATTCATAAATATATTATGTATCTTTGACTAAATTCCTTTTAAACAATATTCTCATGGCAAAAACTATCAACCCTCCAAAAACCAAACCTACTGCTCCCATCTTCAACCAACAGGAGCCATCCCTCGATTTTCCGATAGTAGGCATCGGTGCCTCGGCAGGCGGGCTGGAAGCTTTAGAACAGTTTTTTCAGAATATCCCTAAAGATAATGGTATGGCGTTTGTGGTGATTCAGCATTTGGACCCTACCCACGTGGGCATCATGCCCGAACTGCTGCAACGCATCACCCCTATGAAGGTTGCACAAGCAGCCGACGGAGTGAAGGTGAAGCCCAATTGGGTGTATGTGATTCCTCCCAACAAAAGTTTGTCGGTATTGAATGGTGCTCTGCTGCTGTTCGATCCTATAGAAACGCGCGGATTGCGTCTGCCCATTGATTTCTTCTTCCGTTCGTTGGCATTAGATAGAAAAGAAAAAAGCATCGGCATCGTGCTTTCGGGCATGGGAAGCGATGGCAGTATGGGGGTGAAGGCAATTAGAGAAGCCAACGGAGTGGTGCTGGTTCAGTCGCCCAGCTCTGCCAAATTTGATGGCATGCCCCGCAGTGCTATGGATGCCGTGATTGCCGACATCATTGCTCCTGCCGATGAACTGCCTGCCCAACTACTGAAGTTTTTGAAATATATCCCTAAAGTGGGACATGCTGATAAAGATTTGGACGATAAAAGCAAAAGCAATCTTGACAAAATCATCCTACTGCTACGCGAAAGGACAGGACACGACTTTTCGTTATACAAAAAGAATACCCTGATGCGCCGCATCGAACGTCGCAAAGGCATTCACCAAATTGATAAAATCATCAACTATGTGCGCTTTTTGCAAGAAAATTCAAAAGAAGTTGACATCTTGTTCAAGGAATTGCTTATCGGTGTTACGAATTTTTTTCGGGATGCGCCCATTTGGGAAAAGCTCAAATTGAATGTGATTCCCAATTTGTTGCACAATCTGCCACAAAATTATGTGTTGCGCGCATGGGTGCCCGCCTGTTCCACGGGCGAAGAAGCCTATTCGTTGGCAATCATCTTTCAGGAAGCCGTTGAGAAAATGAAGAATCGCAAAAACTTTACCTTACAGATTTTTGCCACCGATTTGGATACTGACGCCATAGAGATAGCCCGCAAAGGTGTTTTCCATGAAAACATTGTTACGGACGTTTCGCCCGAACGCCTGAGCCGATTTTTTACTCCAGAAGGTAAAGGCTACCGTGTGAATGCATCTATAAGGGAAATGGTGGTGTTTGCCCCTCAAAACGTTATCAAAGACCCTCCATTCACCAAACTGGACCTGCTCACCTGCCGCAATATGCTCATATATATGGAGCCTGAATTGCAGAAAAAATTGATGGCATTGTTCAACTATAGCCTCAACCCGGGGGGCATAATGATTTTGGGCACTTCCGAAACCCTTGGCAGTTATGGCGAAGGCTTTACCGAGTTGGATGCGCGACTCAAAATTTACGAACGCTCCGCTGCCCATCCCATGCCCGAATTGATTGATTTTCCCAGTTCGTTTTCGCGCAGCAAAAAAGCATCCTACGAACAAAAACCCTTGCTCAAAGTTGTCGAAAACATACAGACATTTGCCGACCAAGTGTTGTTGCAGAGTTTTGCTCCTGCCAGCGTGTTGGTGAACGACAAAGGCGACATCGTGTATATCACCGGAAAGACAGGAAAATATCTGGAACCCTCGGCAGGCAAAGCCAACTGGAATGTGTATGTGATGGCGCGCGACGGTTTGCGCGAATCACTGCCCATCGCTCTGCGAAAAGCAATGCAAAGCTATGAGCCGGCAAAACTGCACAACATCAAAGTGGGCACCAATGGCGGCAGTCATTTTGTGGATGTAACGGTGCAGCGCATCGAAAGTCCCCCTGCCATCAAAAATATGTTGATGATAGTGTTCACAGATGTGTTGGCATTGATAGAAGTGGAAAAAGAATCGCCAGCAAAAAGAAAACGAAACGCCACCGGAAACCAAAAAGAACTCGAACTACAACTGCAACGCAGCTACGAAGACCTGCAAAGCACGCGCGAGGAGATGCAGACGTCGCAGGAAGAACTGAAGTCAACCAACGAAGAGCTGCAGTCAACCAACGAAGAACTGCAATCAACCAACGAGGAACTGACCACCTCGAAAGAGGAAATGCAAAGTTTGAACGAAGAGCTGCAAACAGTGAACATAGAACTGCAAAGCAAGGTGAACGATTTTGTGCAGGCAAACAATGATATGAAAAACTTGCTGAACAGCACCGAAATTGCCACGCTGTTTCTGGACAAAGAACTCAACATACGCCGCTATACCGATTCGATAGTGAACATCATCAAACTGCGAGGTTCCGACATCGGTCGCCCGTTCACCGACTTGGTGAGCGACTTGCAATATCCCGCCATAGGTGAAGATGCTCTTAAAGTATTGAAAACCCTGATGACGATGGAAATCGCTATTTCTACCAACGACGAACGCTGGTTCACGGTGCGCATTATGCCCTATCGCACCTTGGACGACCACATAGACGGATTAGTAATCACCTTTATGGACATCACCGTGGCGAAAAAATTGGAGATGGAGTTGAATAGGCTGTTGGGGAAGAAGGGATAGGGGTTTAGGTTTTAGACTATTAGACTCTTAGGATTAGAACGCGGATGAAGCAAAATAGAACGCGGATGAGTCGGATATCAACCCCAACCCCTTGAATTGCTTATTAGCACCAACCCCAACCCCGACTGAAATCGGGACTATAACAGAGAGTTCAAATAAAATACAATCCGGATAAAAATGGGGATTCAAGGAATCCCAACCCCGACTGAAATCGTGACTATAACAGAGAGTTCAAATAAAATACAACCTGGATAAAAATGGGGATTCAAGAAACCCCAACAACTTGAATCGCATATCAACCTCAACCCCGACTGAAATCGGGACTATAACAGAGAGTTCAAATAAAATACAACCCGGATAAAAATGGGGATTCAAGGAACCCCAATCCCGAGTGAAGTCGGGACTATAACAGAGTATTAATAAAAATGGAAAGGAGTAGCTAAATGAAAACTCAGATGAATAATCTACCGTATTTAAAAGGCAGGCGAATTGATTTGCGCAAAAATATGACCGAGGCTGAATTGGTGTTATGGGAAGTGTTGAAAGAAAAGAAACTTTGCGGTCGTAAATTCCGACGCCAACACAGCATTTGTAATTATATAGCAGATTTTTATTGCTCTTCCGAAAAACTAATAATTGAATTAGACGGGCAACATCATTACACGCCCGAAGGCATTGAAAAAGATATGGAACGTGATACTCATCTTTCATTGATGGATAAAAAAATACTACGATTCGAGAATAAGGAAGTGCTGAATAATCTTACCGAAGTTCTGAAACAAATAAAAGCTCAGTTTAAGCAGGTTTAATCCCAATCACTTGAATCGCATATTAACATCAACCCTTTCGCTTATTAGCACCAACCCCAACCCCAACC
>CAIWVT010000047.1 GCA_903916135.1 uncultured bacterium | reverse complement strand
GTTTATCTTTCTAATTTTAGATACTTATTTGTTTCACCTATTATTCTTATTTACATGAAAAAACTCCTATTTCTAAGCCTTTTGATTGCTTTTACACATAGTGGCGTCGCCTACGCTCAAAGAGCCACCCTAAAGTTTGACAAACTTGAATACGATTTCGGAACCTTCAAAGAAGAAGGAGGCAAAGTGAAATGCCGCTTTACATTTAAGAACGATGGCGAGGATACTTTGAAAATATCCACCGTAAAACCGGGCTGCGGCTGCACCACCGCCGAATGGACAAAAACAGGCGTATTGGCAAAACAAAGCGGTTATGTGGATGCCGAATTCGACCCTGCACAACGCCCGGGGATTTTCAGCAAATCGCTCACCGTCTATTCCAACGACCAAAACCAACCCATCCTTTCGCTAACCATCAAAGGACAGGTGCTTGCCAAACCCAGAGCCGTGATTGATTTGTATCCGATGAAGATGGGCAACCTACTCTTCGAATCATCGCAATTCAATTTGACCAATGCGAAAAACAATGAAATCCGCAGCGATACCATTAAATTCTATAACAATTGGAACAAATCCATCGACATTACCTTTAAAGATTTATCAGAGTCGCTAAAAGCCGAGGCAGTTCCTGCAAGCATCAAACCTAAAAAAGAAGGCTTGATTATCATTCATTATGATGTTGCCAAGCGCAATGATTATGGCTATATCTACGACCGCATGTTGTTGGAGACCAACGACAGTATCCAACCCGAAAAGACCTTAAACATCAGCATGAATATTGTGGAAGACTTCTCCAACCTGACACCGCAGCAACTTGCCGATGCTCCTATTATTAAATTCGAAAGCAACACTTACAACTTCACTTCTGCAAAACAAGGCGACAAAGTGGCATGTTCGTTCAAATTTACCAACGAAGGCAAAAGCGACCTCATCATCCACAAAGTGAAAGCCTCCTGCGGCTGCACCGCAACAAGTCCCGAAAAAACAACCCTGAAACCCGGCGAAAGCAGCAAAATCAATGCAACATTCGACACGGCAGGCAAAAGTGGCAAACAGTATAAAACAATAACTGTGGTGACGAACGACCCCAAGACTGCCACCTTGATGCTAAGCATCGAAGGCATGGTTGAAAAACCCGAAACACAAACCACTCCTGACGCCAATGCCCCGACGCATTAATAATCGGAAGACATAAAAAAAACGCCCTGAAAGGTATCATTTCAGGGCGTTTTTTATTTTCTTAAATCGAATGACTAACCATTCATAAACAATAAGAACTCCTCATTGGTTTGAGCAAATTTCATCTTATCTTTCAAGAACTCCATAGCTTCCACAGGATTCATATCTGCCAAGTGATTCCGTAAAACCCAAATACGTTGCAGCGCTTCTTTTTCGTGCAACAAATCATCGCGACGTGTGCTCGAAGCAACAATATCAATAGATGGGAAGATGCGTTTGTTAGACAATTTGCGCTCCAATTGCAATTCCATATTACCCGTACCTTTAAACTCTTCGAAAATAACTTCGTCCATTTTCGAACCGGTTTCAGTCAATGCGGTGGCAATAATAGTAAGTGAGCCGCCATTCTCAATCTGACGTGCAGCACCAAAGAACTTTTTAGGTTTCTGCAAAGCGGAAGCTTCCACTCCACCCGAAAGAACTTTTCCGGAGGCAGGAGCAACAGTATTATATGCACGTGCTAAACGTGTGATAGAATCCAATAATATCATTACATCGTGACCACATTCCACCAATCGTTTTGCTTTTTCGAGAACGATGTTTGCAATCTTCACATGTCTTTCTGCAGGCTCATCGAAGGTTGATGCAATCACTTCGGCATT
>CAIWVT010000046.1 GCA_903916135.1 uncultured bacterium | reverse complement strand
TTTTCTGGGTGTGGCGCAGTTGGTAGCGTACTACGTTCGGGACGTAGGGGCCGGAAGTTCGAGTCTTCTCACCCCGACCACATGAAAATTAAGACCTTGTAATTCAATATATTGCAGGGTCTTTTTCTTTTGTTAGCCAAATAGTAAGCCAATTCATTTGGGTTATATGTACTATAATTAGGGTTTATAGGTACTATAACTCCGCTTAACTGTACCGCCTACACCACAACGACCACCCCCGGTTATCATATCGCCAACAAAACATACTTGTCATCATGGTCTATTTTTGCCTATATATCAGGGGATAACAATATAATTTGGGACTGGATGAATTTATTTTAAAATTCCTGAAACCAACAATTTCTCCGAAAAGATGCCCTACACATAGAAATTTGAATAACAAATTCGTTTCTGAAAACCGATTTTATAAAAATTTTTAATTGATTTTGTGTGAATCGACTATTTATTAAATGAAGACCCCCCATTCTTTTGCAAAAATGAGGGGTGAAAAATTACTTTATGATACACATTTTACGTTATGTTCACGTCTATAAATACGACAAAAAAAGAAATCGGTAATACCGTTAACAATGGTTTCCAGTTTCCCGTTTATACTGGCTCAACTAATCCCGATTATTATTCATCGACATCCCAACAGAACAAAATAGAAGTCACTAATAACGGAGAAAAAGAAAACTATTCATTGTGTTCTGATTGGGTCGAATTTATTTGTACATGGGTAACACCTATTGAAATTATATATCGTAACCACTCAACTGAAAATATTCTGGTTGAGAAAATAAGTGTTCATAAAAACCCAAATTTCCGTAATCTTCACCGAATTTATCTGCATGGGGTTGAGGTATGTGATATATTTTCTGCTTCTAACAATGGTACACATTTATATAATGAAGTTTCGGTGAAAGTGGCTAATAATATGCTATACACTGCTGATTGGGTCGAAAAAGTGAAAAAGGTTGTTCGTTATTTCACCCTTGAATTTGTAAGGATGGCAAGGTATGATATTGCTTTAGATGGCACGGAACTTACGAAAATAGATATCGTCCTGAACAAATTTACTAAGAGTCACACTGTCCAGATTAAAAATGATGCCCTAAAGGTTCTTCCGCTTGCATTAAACAAAAAAGAATTAAGGTGGACAGGTTGGTCAATCGGTTGTAAAAAGTCAGGGATATCGGCACGATACTATGATAAAACTGAAGAAATTCAACATTCAGGTAAAGAATACATGCTCGATTTCTGGAATAAGAACCATATTTCAACAGAACATGTCGGTAGATTTGAAGTTCAGTTAAATTATAAGAGGTTGAAAAAATACCGCATCGACCTCAACAACATGGAACTACTAACGAATGCGGAATTCCTTGGTACAATTTTCCAACAGGAAGTCAGACCTTGGTTGAAGTTTTACCGAGTTAAACGACAAGACATGCTTAATCACAGAAAGGAAATTGCCATAAGAAGAGGTCGGGAGATAGAATTAATTAAATGGCATCACTTACCAAATAAAATTGAATTGTTGGAGTATTACGTCCATAAACCCCACTCAAATGTTATTAATGCAAGGAATACAATTTCGTTTACATTGCGTGAAATCCTTCGAAATCCGAACACCTCAACAACGGCACAGGTGGATGTAATCGAGCAATATGCAAAAGAATATAATTTATGTGAATACGTGCAGCGCAAAATCAATGAGTTATTTGGCGAGGAAATAGAACCACAGTACACACTACACCTACAACGATTTTTGCACAAGGAATCTGAACCCGATGAGGCGGTAAACAATCATTAAGTAAAAACAAGTTAATGATTTAATTATCAGGCTGGTTGCAGCATGCCATATTTTTCACCAATCCTTTTGAAAATACAATTCTGAAACCCTTTTTGGCTCTTTCAGGCTCGGTAAGGCAATCAACAAAGTCACTTCCGATAAGTTTTTCCCGTTTTATGCCGGTAATTTGCTCGG